>JAHEXO010000204.1 GCA_023252065.1 Nocardioides sp.
CGCAACGGCTCGATGTCGAAGACGTGGTCGTCGATGTCGGCGTGCAGGTCACCGAGCTCGGCGTAGCGCGCCGGCACCGTGAAGATCGTGAAGTCGTGCGGGTCGACGTCGTCGACCTCATCCCACCGCACCGGTGTCGAGACCCGAGCGTCGGGGAACCCGCGCACCGAGTACGCCGCGGCGATGGTGTGGTCGCGGGCGTTCTGGTTGTAGTCCACGAAGAGGTGGTGGGGGTCGCGGTCCTTGCGCCACCACAAGGTGGTGACGTCGTCGGGCATCCGGCGCTCGACCTCTCGGGCGAAGGCGAGCGCGGCGCGTCGCACCTCCTTGTGGCCGTGGTCGGGCCGGATCCGGACGTAGACGTGGAGCCCCTTGCCCCCGCTGGTCTTCGGGTAGCCGACCGCGCCGAGCTCGTCGAGGATCTCGTGGGCCACGGCGGCGACGCGCTGCACCTGGGCGAAGTCGCTGAGCGGGCCGGGGTCGAGGTCGATCCGCCACTCGTCGGGCTTCTCGGGGTCCTCGCGGCGGCTGTTCCACGGGTGGAACTCCACCGTCGACATCTGCACCGCCCAGATCACCGCGCCCAGCTCGGTCACGCACAGCTCGTCGGCGGTGCGGTTCCACCGGGGGAAGTGGAGCTGCACGGTCTCGACCCAGTCGGGGGCACCGGACGGGAGCCGCTTCTGGTGCACCTTGTCCCCCGACAGCCCGGTCGGGAAGCGGTGGAGCATGCACGGCCGCTCGAACAGCGCGTTCACGATGCCCGGGCCGACGCTGAGGTAGTAGTCGACGAGGTCACGCTTGGTCGCCCCGCTCTCCCCTGGTTTCTGGGGAGGGAAATAGACCCGGTCCGGGTTGGTGACCTTGACGACGCGGTTGTCGACCTCCACCTCCACGAACGGCGACGCCATGCGACCACCGTAGCGGCGCTCGGCTCACCCCTTCCGGAGCAGGGCCAGGAACATCGCGTCGGTGCCGTGCCGGTGGGGCCAGAGCTGGGCGGTGCCGGCGAGCGGGCCGGCACCGTCGGGGACGTCGGCGCGCAGTCTGGCCCCAGTCGTCAGCAGGGCGGCCGCGTCGCCGAGCGTCATGTCGTCACGATGCACGAGCAGCGAGCCGACGGCGTCGCGGGTCTCGGCCAGCACGGGCGAGCAGGTGGCGTAGAGGACGACGCCACCGGGGCGGACCAGGTCGACCGCCGCGGTGAGGAGAGCGCGCTGCAGGGGCAGCAGCGAGTCGAGATCCTCCGGCTGCCGCCGCCAGCGGGCCTCGGGCCGGCGACGCAGCGCCCCCAGCCCGGTGCAGGGCGCGTCGACCAGGACGCGGTCGAACGACCCGCCGGGCCACGGCGGCGCGGTGCCGTCGGCGACGGTCACTTCTTCGACGCCAGTGGCGCCGGCCAGGGTGCGCCGGACCAGGTCGGCGCGGTGGGGCTGCAGCTCGTTGGCGACCAGCCTGGCCCCGCGCTCCGCAGCCAGTGCGGCGAGCAGGGCCGCCTTGCCTCCGGGGCCGGCGCAGAGGTCGAGCCAGCGTTGGTCGGCGCCCTCCAGAGGGGCCGCCGCCAGGGCGAGCGCGACCAGCTGGGAGCCCTCGTCCTGCACGCCGGCCCGGCCCTCGGCGACCGCCGGCACGTCGGCGGGGTTGCCACCGGCCGAGACCGCGCCGTACGGCGAGAAGCGGGTCGGCGTACCGGCGAGCTCCGCGACGGTCGCGCGTCCGGGGCGGGCCACCAGGGTCACCGCCGGCGGTGCGTTGTCGGCGGCCAGGAGCGCGTCGACCTCGTCGTCGCCCACGGACGCAGCGAGCGCGTCGACGATCCACTGCGGGTGGGAGAAGCGGGTCGCCCGGTCGGCGTGGAGCCGGTCGAGCCACGTGTCGAGGTCGTGGGCGGAGACCTTGCGCAGGACGGCGTTGACGAACCCGGCCGGCCCCGGACCGACCTCCGACCGCACCAAGTCGACGCTGGTGCTGATCGCGGCGTGCGGGGCGACCCGCATCCCGAGCAGCTGGTGACAGCCGAGCCGGAGGACGTCGAGGACCTTGGCAGCGGTGTTGGCCAGCGGCCGGTCGGTGCAGGCCGCCAGGATCGCGTCGTAGGTGCCCTGGCGCCGGATCGTGCCCGAGGCCAGCTCGGTGGCGAACGCCGCGTCCCGGCCCGACAGCCGGTGCTTGCCCAGGAAGTGCGGCAGCACGAGGTTGGTGTAGGCGTCCTTGGTCCGGACCGCCTTCAGCACCTCGAAGGAGGCCCGCCGCGCGGGGTCCGGGAGGGGGCTCACAGGTCGCCTGCCAGGAGCTTCTTGGCCAGCGACCTCGGCGCCACGGCCAGCCACGCATCGGTGAGCACCTCGCGGAGCTCGTCGACGCCGAGCTCACCGATCCGGCTCCGCTGGAGCAGGACGGCGTTGTAGCTGCGGAAGTGGTCGATGGTGAAGAACGGGCCTTCGGCCTCGACCAAGGCAGCCTTGTCCTCGGCGGTGGGGGTGCGGATCACCCACAGATCGGGGTACGCCTCACCGGTCGCGGGGTCGACGGCGTCGTGCCGCGGAGCGCGCTCGAGCACGAAGCCGCGGGGCTTGGGCCTCTGCCTGACCAGGTAGGTCGGTCGGTCGCCCCACGACGTACCGAGCTCCACCTCGGGAAGTGATCGGCAGATCGCGTCGAGGTCGGCGACCCGGGCCCGGCGGGGCACTACGCCAGCACCTCGCCGCCGCTGAGCCGCAACCCGCGTGCCCAGTCAGCGGCCGGCATCGGGCGCTTGCCCACCGCCTGCACGTCGCCGAGGCGCACGGCCCCGCCGCCGGTGCCGACGACCACCGCCTTCTTGCCGGCCAGGATCTCGCCGGGTGGCAGCGCGCCGTCGGCCGGGGTCACCGGGCCGAGCTTGACCCGCTCGCCGGCGTAGGTCGTCCAGGCACCGGGCGCGGGCGTGCACGAGCGCACCATCCGGTCGACCACGGCCGCCGACTGGCTCCAGTCGACCCGGGCGTCGTCGACGGTGACCTTGGGGGCATAGGACACCCCTTCGTCGGACTGCGGACGCGCTTCCAGCGAACCGTCGGCGATGCCGTCGAGGGTGGCGACCAGCAGGCCGGCGCCGCCCTCGGCGAGCCGGGCGAGCAGCTCTCCGGAGGTGTCCCACGGCTTGATCGTCTCGGTCATCACCCCGAAGACGGGGCCGGCGTCGAGCTCCTCGACCAGGCGGAACGTCGTCGCCCCGGTGACGTCGTCCCCGGCCCGGATCGCGTGCTGCACGGGCGCCGCCCCGCGCCAGGCGGGCAGGAGCGAGAAGTGGAGGTTGACCCAGCCGTGCGGCGGGATGTCGAGGGCCGACTGCGGCAGCAGCGCGCCGTAGGCCACGACCGGGCACACGTCGGGCGCCAGCGCTCGCAACGCCTCCAGGAACTCCGGGTCTCGCGGGCGGGCGGGCTTGAGCACCGGTACGTCGAGCGCCTCGGCCGCCCAGGCCACCGGAGACGGCGTCACCCTCCGGCCGCGTCCGCTCGGAGCGTCGGGCCGGGTCACCACTCCGACCACCTCGTGAGCGGACTCGGCCAGCGCCCGGAGGGCGGGCAGCGCGACGTCCGGGGTCCCGGCGAAGACGACGCGCATCAGCGCTGCCCCTTCACAGCCCGAGTCCGCCGGTCGGGTGCGGCGACACCTTGACCTGGGGGGCGCCGGCGAGGCCGAACCACTCGGACTCGCGGATCTCCTTCATCGCCTGCTTGCGCAGCTCGGGGGTGAGCCGGTCGATGAAGAGCACGCCGTCGAGGTGGTCGGTCTCGTGCTGGATCGCCCGGGCCAGCAGGTCGCTGCCGGAGATCGTCACCGGCTCGCCGTACATGTCGAAGCCGCGCGCGACCACGGACAGGGCGCGCCGACAGTCGATCGACAGGCCGGGGAGCGACAGGCAGCCCTCGTCGCCGTACTGGGTCTCCTCCGACAGCTCGAGCACGGGGTTGACAAGGTGGCCGACCTCGCCCTCGATGTTCCAGGTGAAGACCCGAAGGCCCACGCCGATCTGCGGTGCCGCCAGCCCGGCGCCGGGAGCTTCGAGCATGGTGTCGGTGAGGTCACCGACCAGCCGGCGCAGCTCCTTGTCGAAGGCGACGACCTCGATCGCCTTGCTGCGCAGGACGGGGTCGCCGAACAGTCGGATCGGCTGGATGGCCACGGGGCTCCTCTCGTCGCCGCTCCGCACCCTCCGGACCGGCAGGCCGAGTCTAGGAGGGGGCGCGGACAGAGGGAGAGTCGCCGGGTCTGCGTAGTGTGGGCCGCATGCCGAGCGTCTCCGAGAGGTTCGCGGAGATCCGCCACGTACGGTCCGGGCTGGTCGGCCGGGTCGCCCGCTACGGCGTCGGCTCGATCGTCGCGACGATCTGCAGCCAGGTCACGTTCCTGGTCCTCTACGGGCCGGTGGGGGCCGGTACGACGCTGACCTCGACCCTCGCCTGGCTCGCGGGCGCCATCCCCAACTACTTCCTCAACCGCTCGTGGACCTGGGGCCGGCGCGGACGTCCCAGCCTGACCCGCGAGCTCCTGCCCTACGCCGCGATCGTCTTCGGCACCCTCGGCCTGGCGATCCTGGCCACCGGTCTCGGCGCGGCCGCCCTCGACCGCACGTCGGTCTCCCACACGACCGAGACGTTCCTGGTCTGGGGGATCTACTTCACCGTCTACGTCGTGATGTTCGGGGTGCGTTTCTTCCTGTTCGACCGCCTGTTCCGCCCCCGGGAGCCCGCGCCCGAGCCCCGCTGAGGCGCCCGAGAACCCACCGACACCCCACCGACAACCTGCCGACAACCTGCCGCCGGGGTCGCCCCCGATGGGCGATTTCGAGCGCGGCAGGCTAGGTTTCTTGCCGTCCGCCGGGTGTGAGGAAGGGAGCCACGAATGCGTGTCCTGGTGTTGGGGGGCGACGGTTACCTCGGGTGGCCCACGGCCATGAGTCTGTCGGCCCACGGTCACGAGGTCGCGGTGGCCGACAACTACCTGCGCCGGCAGCTGGTCACCCGGTCGGGCAGCGACAGCCTGACCCCGATCCTCAACCTCCCCCAGCGCGCCGCCGCCTGGCAGGAGGTGTCGGGCCGCACCATCGACGTCCACCTGGTCGACCTGTGCGACTTCGACCTGCTCAACCGCATCGTGCGCGACTTCCACCCCGACGCGATCGTCCACTACGGCCAGATCCCGTCGGCGCCCTACTCGATGCAGGGCCGCCCGCAGGCGGTCTTCACGCAGATGAACAA
>JAHEXO010000205.1 GCA_023252065.1 Nocardioides sp.
CGACGAGATCGAGTGGATCCCGGCGCACATGAAGCACCGTTACGACAACTGGGTCAACGGCCTCAACGGCGACTGGCTGATCTCGCGGCAGCGCTTCTTCGGCATCCCGTTCCCGGTCTGGTACCCCCTCGACGGCGACGGCGAGCCCGACTATGACCACCCGCTGCTGCCCAGCGCGGCCGAGCTGCCGGTCGACCCGTCCACGCAGGCCCCGCAGGGGTACGACGAGGACCGGCGCGGCAAGCCCGACGGGTTCATCGGCGACCCCGACGTGATGGACACCTGGGCGACGTCGTCGCTCAGCCCCCACATCGCGGGCGGCTGGGAGCGGGACGACGACCTCTGGCAGCGGGTCTTCCCCTACGACCTCTGCACCCACGCCCACGACATCATCCGCACCTGGCTGTTCAGCCGGGTGGTCCGCGCCCACTACGAGAACCACACGGTCCCGTGGCGCCACGCCCTGATCTCCGGGTTCATCGTCGACCCCGACCGCAAGAAGATGTCGAAGTCCAAGGGCAACGTCGTCGTCCCGACCGACATCCTCGAGCGGTACGGCGCCGACGCGGTCCGCTGGCGGGCCGCCATCGGTCGCCCGGGTCTCGACTCGCCGTTCGACGAGACGCAGATGAAGGTCGGACGCCGGCTGGCGATGAAGGTGCTCAACGCCTCGAAGTTCGTGCTCGGCAACGTCGGCGCGACCGACCCCGACCCGGCTGCGGTGACCGAGCCGGTCGACCGCGCCCTCGTCGCGCGGCTGACGGGCGTCATCGAGCGGGCCACCGCCGGCTTCGACGCCTACGACTACACGACGGCGCTCGAGGCGACCGAGAAGTTCTTCTGGGAGTTCTGCGACGACTACCTCGAGCTGGTCAAGGAGCGGGCCTACCACGAGGGCGGCGGCGCCGACACCGCGTCGGCCCAGGCGACCCTGGCGCTGGCCCTCCACGTCCAGCTCAGGCTGCTCGCCCCGATCCTGCCCTACGTCACCGAGGAGGTCTGGTCGTGGTGGCAGCCCGGGTCGATCCACCGGTCGGCGTGGCCGGAGGTCTCCGACCTCGGCGGCGTCGAGGGTGACCCGACGATGCTCGACGCCGTGGCCGCCGCGCTGATCGGCATCCGCGGGGCCAAGTCGCAGGCCAAGGTCTCGATGCGCCACGAGCTCTCGGCCGTGGAGTTCCGTGGGCCGCAGGCGCTCCTCGACGCGGTCCGCCTCGCCGAGAGCGACCTGATGCGCGCGGGGCGCGTGACGGCCGCGCCGACCTACGTCGTCACCGACGACGCGGAGCTGAGCGTCACGGCGACCGTCGCGCCGGAGGCCTGAGCCCAGCGGTCAGCGGTGAGTGGCGGCCGGCCGGGACCATGCGATGTGCTGGCCGTGGTCTTCTGCGGCCTGGCTGCGGACCGAGGTCACCAGCAAGATGGCAGCGATGATCGCGACGACGATGAACGCCGCCAACGGACCCCTGCGGTCGGCCCCCACGGACGTGCCCCCCTCAAGGACCCAGTGACGGTGAGCGGTCAGTGTGGCGGGCCGATCCACAGCACGGCGAGCCCGACGGCCTGATCGCCGATGAAATGACCCGGAAATGATCAGTTGGGACTAGCCCCGATGATCGGGGTGGAACCCGGGGCCCGGGGTCAGGCGGACTTCTTCTTCTTCGCCTCGGACTCGCGCGGCACCAGGGTGGGCGCCACGTCGTCGACGACGACCTCCTCGGTGACGATGACCTTGCCGATGTCGTCGCGCGACGGCACGTCGTACATCACGTGGAGGAGCACCTCCTCGAGGATCGCGCGGGCGCCACGGGCGCCGGTGCCACGCTCGAGCGCGCGTACGGCGACGGCGCGGATGGCCTCGGGGGTGAACTCGAGCTCGACGTCGTCGATCTCGAAGAGCTTCTGGTACTGCTTGACGAAGGCGTTGCGCGGGACCGTGAGGATCTCCATCAGAGCCTCGACGTCGAGCTTGTTGACCGTGGCGATCATCGGGAGCCGGCCGATGAACTCGGGGATCAGGCCGAACTTGGTCAGGTCCTCGGGTCGCACCTGCGCGAACAGGTCGTCGGCGTCACGCTCCTCGACGCCCTTGACCTCGGCGGTGAAGCCGAGCGTCTTCTTGCCGACGCGCTGCTCGATGATGTGCTCGAGCCCGGCGAAGGCGCCGCCCACGACGAACAGGATGTTGGTCGTGTCGATCTGGATGAACTCCTGGTGGGGGTGCTTGCGGCCGCCCTGAGGGGGCACCGAGGCGGTGGTGCCCTCGATGATCTTCAGCAGGGCCTGCTGGACGCCCTCACCGGAGACGTCACGCGTGATCGAGGGGTTCTCCGCCTTGCGGGCGACCTTGTCGATCTCGTCGATGTAGATGATGCCGGTCTCGGCCTTCTTGACGTCGTAGTCGGCGGCCTGGATCAGCTTGAGCAGGATGTTCTCGACGTCCTCGCCGACGTAGCCTGCCTCGGTCAGGGCCGTGGCGTCGGCGATCGCGAACGGGACGTTGAGCATCCGGGCCAGGGTCTGGGCGAGGTAGGTCTTGCCACAGCCGGTCGGGCCGATCACGAGGATGTTGGACTTGGCGACCTCGACCGACTCCTCCTTGGAGTGCTTGGCCGACGTCGGGCGGAGCCCCGCCTGGACGCGCTTGTAGTGGTTGTAGACCGCGACCGCGAGGGTCTTCTTGGCCCGCTCCTGGCCGATCACGTAGGAGTTGAGGAACTCGAAGATCTCGCGGGGCTTGGGCAGCTCCTCGAGGCTGACCTCGCTGCCCTCGCTGAGCTCTTCCTCGATGATCTCGTTGCAGAGGTCGATGCACTCGTCACAGATGTAGACGCCGGGACCGGCGATGAGCTTCTTGACCTGCTTCTGGCTCTTTCCGCAGAACGAGCACTTCAGCAGGTCGCCTCCGTCACCGATACGTGCCACGGGCGGTCATCCTCCGGTTCAGACCGGCCGAGGTGGGCCGGTGCACTGCTGGGGGGAGAGCTTCTTTCGACGGTACCTGTTCTGGACCGCTTTGGGAGCATCCCACCATGGATCTTTGCCTGAGTGGCCACCCGTTCCCCGGCAGACGCGCCGGGTCGGGGCGGACCGCTCAGACCAGGGCTGGGGCTCCCGAGCGGGAGTTGAGCACCGCGTCGATGAGGCCGTACTCGACGGCCTGCTCGGCGGTGAGGATCTTGTCGCGCTCGATGTCGCGGGAGACCTCGTCCTGGTCCTTGCCGCTGGCGTCGGCGAGCATCCGCTCGAGGAGCCCACGCATCCGGATGATCTCGTTGGCCTGGATCTCGAGGTCGGAGATCTGGCCACCGGTGCCCTCGGTGTAGGGCTGGTGGATCAGGATCCGGCTGTTGGGGAGCGCGAGCCGCTTGCCCGGCGTGCCGGCTGCGAGGAGGACCGCGGCCGCGGAGGCGGCCTGGCCCAGGCAGACGGTCTGGATGTCGGGCTTGATGAACTGCATCGTGTCGTAGATCGCGGTCAGCGCCGTGAACGAGCCACCGGGGCTGTTGATGTAGATCTGCACGTCCTGGTCGGGGTTCATCGACTCCAGGCAGAGCAGCTGGGCCATCACCGCGTTGGCGACGTCGTCGGAGATCGGCGTACCGAGGAAGATGATGCGGTCCTCGAAGAGCTTGCCGTAGGGGTCGATCCTGCGGAAGCCGTAGGACGTCCGCTCCTCCCACTGGGGGATGTAGTAGTTCATGGGTGCGTCCTCACTATCGGGCCGGGCGGCCCTCGTCGGCAGCCTCGCTGGCGCTGGTGATCACGTGGTCGATGAAGCCGTACTCGAGCGCCTGCTGAGGGGTGAACCAGCGGTCGCGGTCGGAGTCGAGCTCGATCTGCTCCACGCTCTGACCGGTGTGCACTGCCTGCAGCTCGGTGAGCTGCTTCTTCAGCAGGAGGCTCTGCTCGGCCTGGATCTTGATGTCGGAGGCCGAGCCGCCGATGCCGCCGCTGGGCTGGTGCATCATGATCCGCGCGTGGGGCAGGGCGTAGCGCTTGCCCTTGGCGCCGGCGCAGAGCAGGAACTGCCCCATCGAGGCAGCCAGGCCCATGCCGACCGTGGCGACGTCGCAGGGGATGTAGTTCATCGTGTCGTAGATCGCCATGCCGGCGTCGACGGAGCCACCGGGACTGTTGATGTGGAGGAAGATGTCGGTCTTCGGGTCCTCGGCGGACAGCAGCAGGAGCTGGGCGCAGATCGCGTTGGCGTTCTGGTCGCGGACCTCGGAGCCCAGGAAGATGATCCGCTCCTTGAGCAGCCGCTGGTAGATGTGGTCGTCGAGGCCGTAGCCGGCTCCTCCCCCGTTCAGCTGCGGGGACTGCGGTGTGGGCGAGTAGTCGTTCACGTCTGCGACCCTAGCCGTAACGACCGACGCTTCCACGCGGAAGGGGCCCCTGTTCGCCGACAGCAGATTCGTCCCTGCAGGGCGGTCAGTCGAGCCAGGTGCGCAGCGCGGTGTGCACCTCGGGATGGTTCAGCAGGTCGAGGTGCCCGGTGGCGGGCAGGTGCAGCTCGTCGGCACCGGGGAACAGCCCCGGCTGCCTCCTCCCACGGCCATACGCCGACGGCTGCCGCACCAGCAGGTCGCCGAGGAACCGGCTCACGGGGTGGTACGGCGAGCGGGCCAGCGTCGCCGAGACCAGGTGGTAGCGCGCGTGCGGGAGCGGCGGCACCTCCTCGCCGAGCCCGTGCACCAGGTCGTGCACGCCGGCGGAGCGCTGGTCGAGGATCCGGCCGAAGGCCGCCGTCTCGGGGAGCCGGGCCAGCGCCCGGGCACCGTGTCCGACGCCTCCGGCGAGCGGCGCCCCCAGGTGGGGTGTGCCCAGGGTGACGACGTGGGCGACCCGAGCGGTCCACGGCTGCTCGTCCTCCAGCGCGACCGCGCAGGCCGCCCGCAGCAGCAGGCCGCCCATCGAGTGCCCGACCAGCGCGAGCCGGTCGACGGCGGCCGGCCACGCGGCGACCAGGTCGCGGAGGAGTGCGGCCAGGGCCACGCCGTTCTCGCGCACGCCGAGCCCGGTGTTGGCGCGCAGCAGCACCGGGGTCCAGCCCAGGGCGGCCAGGGTCTCGGCGTACGTCGCACCGACGTCGGCGCGCCGGCGGTCGAACGCCGACTCGTTCTCCGAAAGCCCGTGCAGGAGCACCGCGACCCGTCCGGTGGCCGAGGGGAAAGCGGCGGCCAGCGCGGCCGGGTCGGCGGACACGTCCCGTCCGTCGCGTCGTACGGCGAG
>JAHEXO010000206.1 GCA_023252065.1 Nocardioides sp.
CGCGCCGCGAACTCCCGCACCTTGGCCGCGGCCGGGCCCTCGCCGCCCGAGAGCGAGCGGGGCAGCCCGACGACCACTTCCACGACCTCCTCGTCGCGCACAAGCCGAGCGATCCGGGCCAGGTCGCCCTTGCCGCGTCGTACGGTCTCGACCGGGGTCGCCAGGAACCCGGTGGGGTCGCAGCGGGCGACGCCGATCCGGGCGTCACCCGGGTCGAGACCCAGTCGTACGCCGGCTCGCATCAGGCCGTGGCCCGGGCCACGGCACCGCTCGCCGCGGCGAGCGCCTCGTCGATGCGAGACGCGTCGGTGCCGCCACCCTGGGCGACGTCGTCCTTGCCGCCACCGCGTCCGCCCACGAAAGGCATCACGGCCGCGAGCAGGTCGTTGGCCTTCACGCCGCGCTCGCGCGCATGCTCGTTGGTCGCCGCCACGACCGAGACCTTGCCCTCCTTGACCCCGATCAGGACCGCTGCCCCCGGCTGCTCCTGGCTCAGGCGGCTGCGGAGGTTCATCGCCATCGTGCGGATGTCTCCCCCGTCGGCGCCGTCGATGCGCAGGTTGATCAGCCGGATGCCGTTGACGTCGACGGCATCGGCCGCCAGCTGGGCGCCCTCCGACAGCAGCTGGGCGATCCGGGTCTGCTCCAGCGCCTTCTCGGCCGCCCGGAGCCGCTCGACGATGTCGTGGACCCGCTCGGGCAGCTCCTCGGGCCGCGCCTTGAGGGTCTCCGACAGCTGGGCCACGAGCACGTGCTCGCGAGCGAGGAACCGGTAGGCGTCGGCGCCGACCAGCGCCTCCACCCGGCGTACGCCGGAGCCGATCGACGCCTCGCCGAGCAGCTTGACGACACCGAGCTGGCCGGAGCGCCCGGCGTGGGTGCCTCCGCACAGCTCGCGCGCCCAGTCGCCGACCGAGACGACGCGCACGTGGTCGCCGTACTTCTCGCCGAACAGCGCCATCGCCCCGGAGCGCACGGCCTGCTCCTGCGTCATGATCTCGGCGTGCACGCCGAGGTCGGCGAGCACCAGGTCGTTGACCTTCGCCTCGACGTCGTTCATCACCGACTCGGGCACCGCCCCGGTGGCGGAGAAGTCGAAGCGGAAGCGGCCCGGGGAGTTCTCCGAGCCGGCCTGCGTCGCGGTCTCGCCGAGCGCCTCGCGGAACGCCTTGTGCACCATGTGGGTCGCGGTGTGCGACCGCGAGATCGCCTTGCGACGCTCGATGTCGACCTCGGAGTGCGCCTCGAGCCCGGGAGTCACCTCGCCGCTGAGCACGCGCCCGCTGTGCACGACCAGCCCGGTGATCGGGGTCTGCACGTCGCGCACCTCGACCCGCGCGCCGTTGGACAGCTCGATGACGCCTCGGTCGGCCAGCTGGCCGCCGCCCTCGGCGTAGAAGGGCGTGCGGTCGAGCACGAGCTCGACGTCGTCGCCCTCGCGGGCCGCCTCGACGACCTCGCCGCCCCAGACGAGCCCGCGGAGCGAGCCCTCCGAGACCACCTCGCGGTAGCCGGTGAACTCGACCGGACGGGCGAGGTCGTCGGCGATCCGGCGGTAGGCCGTGGTGTTGACGTGGCCGCCCTTCTTGGCCGCCGCGTCGGCCTTGGCGCGTCGGCGCTGCTCGTCCATCAGGTCGCGGAAGCCGACCTCGTCGACGTCGAGCCCCTGCTCGGCGGCCATCTCGAGGGTCAGGTCGATCGGGAAGCCGTAGGTGTCGTGCAGCGCGAACGCCCGCTCACCGCTCAGCTGGTGGCCGCCCGCCTGCTTCACCTCGGCCGTGGCCAGGTCGAAGATCTGGGTCCCGGCGCGCAACGTCTGGCGGAACGCGTCCTCCTCGGCGAAGGCGACCTGGGAGATCCGCTCCCAGTCACGGTGGAGCTCGGTGTAGGTCTCCCCCATCTTGTCGCGGCTGACGGGCAGCAGCTCGGGCAGCACGCGGTCCTCGGTGCCGAGCAGCCGCATCGACCGCACCGCCCGGCGCAGCAGCCGGCGCAGCACGTAGCCGCGGCCCTCGTTGCCCGGTGTCACGCCGTCGGCGATCAGCATCATCGTGCTGCGCACGTGGTCGGCCACGACCCGGAACCGGACGTCGCTCTCCCAGTGGTCACCGTAGCGGCGGCCGGTCAGCAGCTCGGCCTTCTCGATGACGGGGTAGAGGACGTCGATCTCGTAGTTGTTGTCGACGCCCTGGAGCAGGTAGGCCACCCGCTCCAGGCCCATGCCGGTGTCGATGTTCTTGCGCGGCAGCGAGCCGGAGATGTCGAAGTCGTCCTTGGACCGCACCGCGCTGAGCTCGTCCTGCATGAAGACGAGGTTCCAGATCTCGAGGTAGCGATCTTCCCCCTTCGGCCCGAAGTCGAGGTCGGGGCCGTAGTCGGGACCGCGGTCGTAGAGGATCTCCGAGCACGGGCCGCCCGGGCCGGGCACGCCCATCGACCAGTAGTTCTCCTTCTTCCCGAGCCGGATGATCCGGTCGTCGGGGAAGCCGGTGACCTTGCGCCACAGCTCGGCCGCCTCCGGGTCGTCCTCGTAGATCGAGGGGTAGATGCGGCCCTCCTCGAGCCCGAAGCCGCCGTCGGCGTGGGACTTGGTGACCAGCTCCCAGGCCAGCTCGATCGCGCGCTCCTTGAAGTAGTCACCGAAGGAGAAGTTGCCGCACATCTCGAAGAACGTGTTGTGCCGGGTGGTCTTGCCGACGTCCTCGATGTCGGGCGTGCGGACGCACTTCTGGATGCTCACCGCGCGGTCGTACGGCGGCGTCTCCTGGCCGAGGAAGTAGGGCTTGAACGGCACCATGCCCGCCGCCACGAACAGCAGCGTCGGGTCGTCGAGGATGAGGGACGCCGAGGGCACGGCGGTGTGCGCGGCGGCCTCGAAGTGCGCCACGAACCGTCGTCTGATCTCCGCGGTGTCCATCAGTGCTGGCCTTCCTTGTCACTCAGTCAGTCGGTCTGTCGGTCGAGCAGCCGCTCGGCTGTCGGTTGGGGAGCAGCGCTCAGCTCCGGGCGTCCATGAGGCACGAGCCCGAAGCGCTCGCGCAACTCGGTTTCCGCCTCGGCCTGGCCCTGCGCGACCTCGTCGCGGAACATCCTGGCGCCGAGGGTGAGGGCGTGCCACCGGTCGCTGAGTCCGTCGGCGGTGAACGCCTCCTTGACCCGGCGCGCGCGCACCGAGGCGTAGACGCCAGCCCCCGCGCCGGCCACGAACCAGAGTCCGCGCTTCACGAGGCCTCCCCGGTGTCGAGGTCGAGCAGCCCGCGCTGGCGTGCGTGGAGGTCGCGGCGGGCGGCCTTGAGGTCGGTACGGCGCTGCTTGCGCGAGCGGCGTACCTCTTGCTTCATCTCGAAGCGGATCCGGTTGCGGTTGGCCGGCGCCAGCCCCCGCCGTACGCCGTGGGCCAGGGAGGCGGCCATCACCACGGTCTCCTTGAGCACGATGTCGGCGAAGGCCGCAGCGGCGACCTGCACGGGTTCGGGCTCAGCCTCGGTCCGGGTGCCGAGGTCGGTGATCACGAACTCGACCGGAGCGGCGGCCGGCGAGGCAGCGGTCGGGTGCTCGTCGTCGGTGGGGACCTCGAGCCGGTCGAGCCGCTGACGCAGGGCGTCCACCTCCATCCGCGACCGGGCACCGGACGCACGCAGTCGCAGCATCACGACGAGCAGCACCAGGCACAGCACAGCCAGCCCGCCGACGGCGAGCCACAAGGCCTGGTCGTTTCCCACAGCGTCCGACCCTATCGTCCGCGGACCAGGCGTCGGATGCGCTCCCAGCGCTCCTTGACCGCTGCCTCGGCGCCCAGCGAGGTGGGCTGGTAGTACTCCGCGTCCGCGATGACGTCGGGGGCGTACTGCTGCTCGGCGATGCCGAACGGCTCGTCGTGGCTGTAGGCGTAGGAGGTCCCGTGGCCCAGGCTCTTCGACCCCTGGTAGTGCGCGTCTCGCAGGTGCGGCGGCACCTGCCCGATCTTCCCGGCCCGCACGTCCGCGCTCGCCGCGTCGATCGCCTTGATCACCGCGTTCGACTTGGGCGCGACCGCGAGCGCGATCGTGGCCTGGGCGAGGTTGAGCCGGGCCTCGGGCATCCCGATCAGCTGCACCGCCTGGGCCGCCGCGACCGCCGTGGTCAGTGCAGAGGGGTCGGCCAGGCCGACGTCCTCACTGGCCAGGATCACCAGGCGCCGGGCGATGAACCGCGGGTCCTCCCCCGCCTCGAACATCCGGGCCAGGTAGTGCAGCGCCGCGTCGGCGTCGGAGCCGCGCACCGACTTGATGAACGCCGAGATCACGTCGTAGTGCTGGTCGCCCTGCCGGTCGTAGCGCACCGCGGCCCGGTCGACGGCGGTCTCGGCCGTCGACAGGTCGATCACGGAAGAGCCCTTGGCGCGGGCGGCGCCGGCCGCGGCCTCCAGGTAGGTCAGGCCGCGGCGGGCGTCGCCTCCGGCGAGGCGCACGAGGTGGTCGCGCGCGTCGTCGTCGAGGGTGACCGTGCCGTCCAGCCCGCGTTCGTCGACCAGCGCCGTGTGGATCACCTCGGCGACGTCCTCGTCGGTCAGCGAGTCGAGCTGGAGCAGCAGGCTGCGCGAGAGCAACGGCGAGATCACCGAGAAGAACGGGTTCTCGGTGGTGGCCGCGACCAGCGTGACCCAGCGGTTCTCGACGCCGGGCAGCAACGCGTCCTGCTGGGCCTTGCTGAAGCGGTGGACCTCGTCGACGAACAGCACCGTCTCCCGCCCTCGCCGGGTGAGGTCCGCCCGTGCCTGCTCGATGGCCGCGTGCACCTCCTTCACCCCGGCGGACACCGCCGAGACCTCGACGAAGGCCCGGTCGGTCTGTCGGCTGACGATCGCCGCGATGGTGGTCTTGCCCGTGCCCGGAGGCCCCCACAGCAGCACCGACATCGACTGCCGGCCCTCGATCAGCTGGCGCAGGGGCGAGCCCTCGGCGCGCAGCTGGGGCTGCCCGACCAGCTCGTCGAAGGTGCGGGGCCGCATCCTCACCGCCAGCGGCGCCGAGGCGGTGGTGTTGGCCTGCAGCGACCCGGCGCCAGGGGTGACCGGGACGGCAGGCCGCAGCGACTCGACCTCGAACAGCTCGTCCTCCGACACGTGATGCAGCGTAGGCGGTCCTCCGACCGCCGCCTCAGGCCGAGGTGATCGACTTGGTCTTCAGGTCGTACCAGGTGTCGGCGTACCCGGGCT
>JAHEXO010000207.1 GCA_023252065.1 Nocardioides sp.
AGGCGGGCGTCGTCGTCGAAGTCGAGCAGCACGGCGTACATGGGGGAGATGGTAGGGGCCCAGGACCACTGCACAGTGGGGACCACCTGGTCCCCACTGTGCAGCGCTGACGGGATGGTCAGTCGCCGCGGCGACGGAACCACCGGCGGCGCGGACGCGTCGGTGTGGTCGTGCGGGCGGCGGCCTGCTCGGCGCGGCGGGCCTCCGCGGTACGGCGGCGGGCGAGGAGGCGGTCGCGCCACGCGTCCACCTCGGCCTCGACGTCGCGGGGCATGGTGATGAGGGGCGGCCCGTCGACCGGGGTGTAGCGCGCCGTCATCACCCGCGCGTTGAACTCCTCGAGGATCCGGCGTACCTCGGACTCGGCCGTGTGCGAGTCGAGACGGTCGTCGAGCTCGGCGTCGTCCTTGCGCAGCTGGAGGGCCGCTGGCAGGACGCCAGTGATCTTCTCCCGCTCGATGAGCTGCTTGATCCACCAGTCGGGGTCGTGCTGGGCGCCGAGGTTCTTGATCGGCTTGCCCGCGCCGGGGAGGTTGTCGAACTCGCCACGCTCCATGGCCTGCTTGATCTGCAGGTCGACCCACTCGTGCTGGCGCTGGATCCGCTGCGCCGCCGCGGCCCGGCCGGTGCGGTCGTCCTGCTCCGGCGCGCGGTCAGGGGTGCCCGGTGCTCTGCCAGGCGTCTCCGAGGTGCCCATGCGACATTCTCTCATCCGCCTGGACGGCGCTCATCCGAGCCATCAGCACCACGGGCTCGGTCGAGGCGACGCCGGGCCAGAGGAACAGCAGCCTGTGGCTGCCGATGCGGGTGAGGTCGAGCCGCTCGTGGAGGAGCGGGAACTGCGTCCTCAGCTCGGCGAGGAGCGCGCCGCAGGCAGTGCTGTCGACCCACTCCGGGTCGCGGTCGGAGACCGTGGGGATGCGGACCAGGGCCTGGGGCTTCGCCACCGCCGGGTCGGTCCTGGCTGCACGTTGGTGGGGACTCAGGCGGGCTCGCTGACCGCGGCGTTGAGGGCGGTGGCGAACCCGGTCCAGGCCAGGTAGGGCGTGAGCAGGGCAGCCGAGGTCGGGTCCTCGCCGCGGGCGGCGGCGAACTCGGCAGCGACCAGCGCGTCGAGCGCGAGGATCACCGCCAGGCTGATCTTCTTCTCGCGGGCGCCGAAGAAGGCGGCCGGCCACGCGGCGTTGAGAGCGAGCTGGGTGAGGTGGAGCCGTTTCGTGCGCGCTGACCCCGCGTCGTACAGCCGCCAGCCGGCGACGCCGATGCCGGTGTAGAGCAGACTCCAGACGGGCCCGAACACGGCGGCGGGTGGCGCCCAGGCCGGTTTGCGCAGACGGCCGTAGGTCTGGGGCGCGTCCCGGGAGGCGAGTCCGCCGAGCCCGGCGGCGGCGACGACGGGGAGGACGGCGAAGGCGAGGCGGCGCAGCTGCATGCTCCTTGCATACCCGATGCTGCCACATCTCTCGACCCACAGGCTCTCGGATCCGAGACGGGCGCGCCGGGCGGGCTCGTTGACCGCGCGGGGTCGGACCGGTGGACTGGTGGGCGTGACCGGCCGCGCGTCAGGACGTCCAGCGGCCCCGGTGGACCAGCTCGGCGAGGGGCTTGCGCTTCTTGCTCGTGGGCGAACCCGTGGGCTGCTCGTCGTCGCGCCGGTGGCCGAGGGTGATCGCGCCGACCGGGTCGAAGTCGGCCGGGATGTCGAACGCCTCGCGGGTCGCGGCCTCGTGGTGCGGCGGGATGCCGAAGAAGCACGAGCCGAGGCCCTCGTCGACGGCCGTCAGCAGGATCAGCAGGCTCGCCATCGCGGCGTCCATGTGCCAGAACGGCACCGGCCAGCGGGCCTCGTCCTCGTCGGTCCAGCCCTTGTCCGCCTCGGCGTACCGGTGGAGGTACGCCGCCTTGCTCGAGCAGGGGATGACCACCACCGGCGCCGTCTGCATGCCGCGCAGCCAGCTGTCGGGCAGCTCACCGGGCGTCGTGGTGACCTCCCAGAAGCGGGCGACGTCGTCCGGCTCGTCCAGCACCAGGAACGCCCAGCCCTGGCTGAAGCCGGCACTGGGCGCGCGCACCGCGTTGGCGAGGGCGCGGTCGATGAAGGCTCGGTCAACCGGGGTGTCGGCGTAGTCACGGATCATGCGTCGGCGGCGGACGACGTCCTGGAACTCCATGGAGCGCAGTGTGCCTGAAGACTTCGAGCAGATGTGGTCCGACCTGGCGCCGGTCGGGCGGTCGGCTGCGTCGGGCGGCTACTTCCGGCAGCCCTTCGGCGGCGCCGAGCGCGAGCTGGCCGCCTGGTTCGAGGAGCAGGCAGCGGCGCGCGGGCTGCGTCTCGACCGCGACCCGTTCGGCAACGTCGTGGCGTGGTGGGACGCCGGCTCGGGCCCGGGGGTCATGACCGGGTCACACCTCGACTCGGTGCTCGAGGGCGGGGCGTACGACGGGCCGCTCGGGGTGGTCTCGGCCCTCGAGGCTGTGGACCGGCTGCGGTCACGGGGGTTCCTCCCTTCGCGGCCGATCGGGGTCTCGGTGTTCGTGGAGGAGGAGGGGTCGCGCTTCGGGCTCGCCTGCCTCGGCTCGCGACTGGCGACGGGTGCTCTGCCGTGGTCGCGGGCCCGCGAGCTGCGCGACCGGGACGGCGTACGGCTCGACGAAGCGATGGCTTCTGCCGGCCTCGATGTCGAGAATCCTCAGCCCTGGTTGGGTCCTGAGGCGATCGCCTGTTTCGTCGAGCTGCACGTCGAGCAGGGGCGCGACCTCGTCGACCGCGGCGAGGCGGTGGGCGTGGCGAGCCGCATCTGGCCGCACGGGCGCTACCGCTTCGACATCTCCGGGGAGCCCAACCATGCCGGCACGACGCGGATGGAGGACCGCCGCGACCCGATGCTGACCTATGCGATGACCGCCCTGGCAGCCAACAAGCAGGCCCGTCTCGCCGGTCAGCGAGCGACCTTCGGCAGGGTCGAGACCACGCCGAACTCCACCAACTCCGTGCCCTCGGGGGTGACCGCGTGGCTCGACGCGCGGTGCGAGTCGCCCGAGGCGCTGGACGCGTTGGTCGCGACCGTCGAGCGGCAGGCACTCGAGCGGGCCGAGCGCGACGGCACGACGCTGACGATGACCGCCGAGTCGGTCTCGGGGCCGGTGGAGTTCGACGCCTCGCTGGCCGCGCGGGTCGCCGGCGACCACCAGGCCGGCGACTGGCCGATGCTGCCGACCCAGGCCGGCCACGACGCGGGGATCCTGGCGATGCAGGGCATCGCCGCCGCGATGCTCTTCGTCCGCAACCCGACCGGCATCTCGCACTCGCCCGCGGAGCATGCCTCGATGCCGGACTGCCTGGCCGGGGTCGACGCGCTGGCGCTCACGCTCGAGCGGCTGTGCTCGTGAGCGGCGACCACTCGTCGTACCTCCTGGAGCGGGCGTGGGTCGACGGCCGGGTCCAGGACGACGTACGGGTGGAGATCGAGGACGGGCGGTTCACTTCTGTCACACCTGTGGGGGGACCTCGACACTTCGTGCGGGGAATTGAGGCCACTAAGAGCGCAATTCCCCGCTCGAGCGGGGAATTCGACCGGCTCCCCGGCCTCACCGTCCCGGGGCTGGCGAACTGCCACAGCCACGCCTTCCACCGCGCGCTGAGGGGGAGGACGCAGCGGGGGCGGGGGAACTTCTGGACCTGGCGCGAGCAGATGTACGACGTCGCGGCCCGGCTCGACCCGGACACCTACCTCGACCTGGCCACCGTCACGTTCCGCGAGATGGTGGCGGCCGGGATCACGGCGGTGGGGGAGTTCCACTACCTCCACCACCAGCCCGACGGCACGCCTTACGACGAGCCCAACGCGATGGGCCACGCGCTGGTCGAGGCGGCCGGGCGCGCCGGCCTCCGGATCACCCTGCTCGACACCTGCTACCTCAGCGCCGGGTTCAGGGCGCCGATCGAGGGCGTCCAGGTGCGCTACGACGACGGCAGCGCCGACGCCTGGGCCGACCGCGTGGCGCGGCTCCAGGACTCCGACCGCGCCCGGATCGGTGCCGCGATCCACTCGGTCCGCGCGGTCCCTCGCGACCAGCTCGAGACCGTCGTCGGTGCGGCCACCGGGCGCCCCCTGCACGTCCACCTGTCCGAGCAGGTCGCCGAGAACGACGCCTGTCTCGCGGCCTACGGCCGGACGCCGACGCAGGTGCTGGACGAGGTCGGTGCGCTGGGCCCCATGACCAGCGCCGTCCACGCCACCCACCTCATCGACGACGACGTACGACGCCTCGGCGGCAGCGCGACGTACGCCTGCTTCTGCCCGACCACCGAGCGTGACCTCGGTGACGGCATCGGCCCGAGCGTCGCCCTGCGCGACGCCGGCAGCCCGCTCACCCTCGGCAGCGACAGCCATGCCGTGGTCGACCTGTTCGAGGAGATGCGGGCCGTGGAGCTCGATGAACGCCTGGCGACCCGGCAGCGCGGCCACTGGACCGCCGCCGAGCTGCTCGAGGCCGCCACCGCGACGGGCCACCGGAGCCTGGGCTGGGACGACGCCGGCCGGATCGCCGGCGGCCTGCGCGCCGACCTGGTCACGATCGCGACCGACCGGATCCGCACCGCCGGCACCGGCGCCGACGAGCACACCGCCGTGTTCGCGGCGGCGGCGGAGGACGTCACCCACGTCGTCGTCGACGGAGACGTCGTGTTCCGCGACGGCGACCGGGCCCAGCTCGGCCGCGACCTGGCCGACGTGATCGGGAGGATCTGGCGATGAGCAGCACCCTGATCACCGGCATCGGAGAGCTGGTCACCAACGACCCCGCCCACGGCGGGCTGCTCGGTCTGGTCCGCGCCGCGGCGGTCGTGGTCGAGGGCGAGCACGTCGCCTGGGTCGGCCCGGCCACCGAGGCGCCCGCCGCCGACGCGTCGTACGACGTCGGAGGGCGGGCCGTGATCCCAGGCTTCGTCGACTCCCACTCCCACCTGGTCTTCGCCGGCGACCGCGGTGAGGAGTTCGCAGCCCGCATGGCCGGACAGCCCTACGCCGCCGGAGGCATCCGGACCACCGTGGCGGCCACGCGCGCGGCCACCGACGAGCAGCTGACCAGCCACGTGGCGCGGCTGGTCGCGGAGATGCAGCGCCAGGGCACTACCATGGTGGTGATCAAGAGCGGCTACGGCCTCACCGTCCACGACGAGGCGCGCAGCC
>JAHEXO010000208.1 GCA_023252065.1 Nocardioides sp.
ATCATCACCGCGGCAGGGGCCGGCTCCGCAGCCGCGATCGCCCTGCAGGCCGACCTCGTGGACGACGACGTACGCCGTGCGGTCCGCGACTACGAGCACGGCCTGCCTCACCGACCCACCACCCATCCCAACCGAAGGAGTCATCATGACCACCCCGCCCGCACCCCCGACCAAGCACCAGCTCGCGCTGATGATCTGGCTCGCGGTCTTCCCGACCCTGACCGTCCTCAACCTGGTTCTCGGTGACTGGCTGGTGACGCTGTCACCGGTCACCCGGACTTTCGTGCTGGCGACGATCGCCGTACCGATCGTCATCTACGGCCTGATGCCGCAGCTCCACCGCATCCGCGGCCGCCTCCTGACCCGGCTGTCGAGCGCCTCGTGAGCTCGGTGACCGGGGCGGACGCGACGCACGCCACCCTCCCGCCGTCCGCTCCGACGGGGTGGCGCTGAGCCGTCACCGGGCCGATCTCAGTCCTCAGTTCCCCTACGTTCGGGATTCGCTGGAGGCCCGTGCGCCGCACCATGGACGGGCGCCGAGGCCCTCGGTGTGTGGTGCCTGCGCTCATGAGGAGAACTGATGATCTGGTCGACGACGGTACGCCGAGCGGTGGCGGCCGCAGGAGCAGCCAGCCTGCTGGCCGCCCCAGCCCTGACGACGCCGTCCGCGGCCGGGGCGGAGCCCGCCTCCCGCATCGTCCGAAGCAGCCACCACGTGCCCTGGCACCCCAACGCGACCGTCGACGTCGTGAAGACGATCGGCACCCGCACCTATCTCGGCGGCGACTTCACGCGTCTGTTGAGCTCCACACGGGGGTCGGTCACCCGCGTGCGGCTGGCGGTCCTGAGCAGTAGGACCGGCGCCGTGGTGCGTGGGTTCCATGCCCGCGTCAACGGCACGGTGAGGGCGATCTCGGTCTTCGACGGCAAGGTCTTCATCGGCGGCACCTTCACCAGCGTCAACGGCACCCCGCGCGCTCATCTCGCGGCACTCCGGCTCACGGACGGGCGGTTGGCGGCCTCGCCGAACATCCGGGTCGACGGCCCGGTGTACACCCTCCTGCACCTGGGCGACCGGCTCTACGCCGGCGGCGACTTCCAGCACGTCAACGGCGCCTCTCGCACCAAGCTGTTCGCAGTGACCGCTGCCGGAACTGTCGCGAACGACTGGCCGGCCTCGCCCATCGGCACCAAGGGCGGCGTGTACGTGCTCGCAGCGGCGCCCGACCACCACAGCGTGCTCGTCGGCGGTGCCTTCCACGTGCTCGTGGGCCTGCCGCGCACCTTCCTGGGGAGGATCACCCTGGCGGGGCGGGTCACTCCCTGGGCGCCCGCCCCCGACTGCGACACCAACTGTTTCGTCCTCGACCTCACCGCGGCAAACGGCACGGCCTACGCCGGAAGCGGAGGGCCTGGGGGGCGCGCCACGGCCTACCGGCTCTCCAGTGGTGGCAGGCGCTGGCACGTGCACACCAGCGGTGACGTCTCCGCGATCTCGCTGGACGGCCGGCGGCTGCTCATCGGCGGGCACTTCGACAAGGTGGCCGGACATCCCCGGCCCCTGTTCGCCGAGCTCAGCACGGCTACCGGCGCGGTCCGCAGCCCCCGGGTCGCAGCGTCCGGGCCGCTCTACCCGGGCATCCTCGACATCGACCGGCACCGCGGCGTCACGCTCCTCGGCGGCGGGTTCCAGACCATCAACGGCCAGCACCGCCTCGCCCAGATCAACCCGTAGCGGGCCTGGGCCTGGGGCCGCGCCGTACCCACGGAGGCAACGCTGCGCTCGCTGCTGGGTGGTCAGCTCTGGTCCGGCGGCTGCTCTTCGGCGGCTCGTATGGCGTGCATGAAGTCCGCGATGACGACACCGAGGTCCTCGCCCGCATCCTCCTGGAGGAAGTGGCCGGCGTTCAGGATCGTCGGGTGGTGCTGGCCTCGGGTGCCGGGAAGGAGCTTGCGCATGACGGGGGCCATGCCGCCGGTGATGGGGTCACCGTCACTGAACGCGAGCAGGAACGGCGTGCTGCTGGTCGTCAGGACACCCCAGGCGGCTCGGTTGGCATCGCTCGCAGGGTCGTCGGGTCGCGTGGGCACCAGGCCGGGCAGGGCGCGCGGCCCTGCCTTGGCGCGCTCCTCCGGGAACGGCGCGTCGTAGGCCGCGCGCACGTCGTCGGACATCCGGCGCGCGCAGCCGGCGGCGACCAGCCGGCCGATGTCGAGCGTCTCGGCCGCCTCGACCGCACGGCGGAACTGCCACCAGATCGCGGGCATGTCGAAGTCGCCGGTCGGCAGACCGGTGTTGGCGGCGACCACCCCGCAGAAGCGCTCTGGGTGCTCGGCGACCAGACGCAGCCCGATCAGGCCGCCCCAGTCCTGGCCGACCAGCGTGACCTCACGCAGGTCGAGGTGGTCGGCGACCAGCTCGCGGGTCCACTCGACCAGCCGGGCGTAGGAGTAGTCGGCCTGCTGCAGCGGCTTGTCGGAGCGGCCGAAGCCCACCAGGTCCGGTACGACGCACCGGATCCCGCGCTCGACGAGCACCGGGACGACGTGCCGGTAGAGGAACGACCAGGACGGCTCCCCGTGCAGCAGCAGGGCCACCTGACCGTCGGCCGGGCCGGCATCGACGTACGCCACCCGGAGGGTCCCGCCGTCGGCATCGGCGACCTCGGCGTACGACGGCTCCCAGGGGAAGTCGGGCAGGGAGCCGAAGGCGGAGTCGGGGGTGCGGTAGACCTCCATGCCGCACAGTCTGGCAGGGGGCTCAGCCCGAGCGCTGTCGGCGCTGCATCGCCCAGGCGAGCTCGATCGCCGTGCGCACGGCCCGATCCGAGGCATGGTCGAGATAGGCCTCGACCTTGTGATGAGCCTCCAGCCGGGGCGGCACGCCGAAGGCTGCCGGATGGGCCGCCAGGAGCGACTCCCGCTGGTCGAGCGGCACCCGCACCAGCAGGGTCGACGGGTCGACCAAGCGGGCGACGAGCCGGTCGTGGACGTACCACGCAGGATGCTCTGCCGTGCCCTTGCGCTTCACCTGGGGCAGGGACTCCGTGAAGGCGCCGACCTCTTCAGGGGTCACGCTCGAACCCTACGTCGGCCTTCCCTCGCGACCTGGCCACGATTGCGGAAAGGGCTCTCGGTTCAGGGCCGGTCGAGCCGCGCCTGGATGCCGTCGAGGACGACGTCAAGGCCGAACCGGAACTCGTCGGCGAAGTCGTAGCCGGGACGGAGGTAGTACGACGTCGCCATCTCGGCGAGGTGCGGGTATCCGCCGGTGGCCATCAGCTCCAGGATGGGTCCCGCGACGTCGCCGACGCTGTCGGGGCCCTCGAACGGGAGGGAGGCTTCTTGGAGCGCGAACCCGTAGACGTAGGCGTCCAGCAGTGCGTAGGCGTGAGCGGTCATCTCGGCCGAGAACCCGGCGCCGCGCAACGTGGCGATCACGGTGTCGTGGTGCCGGAGGTTCGCCGGACCCGGTGTGGTGCGCGACTCCAGCAGGGGGATCGCCCAGCGGTGCCGCGCGAGCACGTCACGAGCCGAGTGCGCGCGCCGGTCCATCTCCGCTCGCCAGTCGCCGCCCGGCACCGGCAGCTCGATCTCGCCGAAGACGAGGTCGACCAGGCCGTCGATGATCTCGCTCTTGTTGGCGATGTGGTAATAGACCGACATCGGCTTGACCCCCAGCTCTTGGGCGAGGGAGCGGATCGTCAGCGACTCCAGGCCACCGGAGTCGGCCACCACCAGGGCGGCCTGGAGCACCCGCTCGCGGCTGAGTCGAGTCCGCCCCGCGCCGGCCGTCGCCTTCGGCTCCCCGGCCTTCTTCGCCATGCCACCCGCCCTTCGTCCCGCCACTGGCGTTGTCGTACTTTGTACGATACCCTATTCGTACTTAGTACGACCAACTCGACCCGGAACGGCCACCACCATGGACACCACGACCTCCACCACCACGACCACCAACACCGCGACCACGATGCGTGCCGTCGTGCAGAACCGCTACGGAAGCTCGGAGGTCCTGCGCCTGACGCAGGTGCCGGTGCCTGCGGTCGGCCCGAACGACGTACTCGTGCGAGTGCACGCGGCCGGACTCGACCGCGGAACCGAGCACCTGATGACCGGCAAGCCCTACGCCATGCGACCGGTGACCGGGCTGCGCCGGCCGAAGAACCCCGTGTCGGGACGCGATGTGGCCGGAACGGTCGCGGAGGTCGGTTCCGCGGTGACCCGCTTCGCGGTCGGCGACGAGGTCTACGGGATCGCCCCCGGGTCCTTCGCCGAGTACGCCGTGGCCCCGGAGGCCAAGCTCGCCCGCAAGCCGGCGAACCTCGGCTTCGCACAGGCGGCCGTCGTGCCCGTGTCCGCCGGCACGGCGCTCCAGGCACTCCAGGACGTCGGGCGGGTCGCCGAGCACCAGTCGGTGCTCGTCCTGGGAGCCTCGGGCGGGGTGGGCACCTACGCCGTCCAGCTGGCCAAGGCGTTCGGGGCAGAGGTCACCGGGGTGTGCAGCACCCCCAAGCTCGATCTCGTCACCTCCCTCGGCGCCGACCATGTCATCGACTACACACGCGAGGACTTCGCCGACGGCTCTCGCCGCTACGACCTCATCCTCGACATCGCGGGGAGCCCCTCGCTACGCCGGCTGCGGCGGGCGCTGGCGCCGCGGGGGACCGCGGTGTTCGTCGGCGCCGAGGACGCCGGCAACCTCATCGGCATGGGCCGGCAGCTGCGCGGTGCGCTGGCCTCGCCGTTCCTGCGGCAGCGTCTGGCGCTGCTCATGGCCAAGGAGCGCGGCGCCGACTACGAGCGACTCACCACCCTGATCGAGGCCGGTCAGGTCACCCCGAGTCTCGACCGCACGTTCTCGCTCGAGGACGCCCCCGGGGCGATGCGGCTGCTCGAGACGGGTCAGGTGCGGGGCAAGGTCGCGATCACCGTCTGACACCGGATCGGCGGCGCCCGATCCGTACCCGCTCAGCGTCGACGCAGCCGGACCACCACGTCGGACGTGTGCTCTGCGCCTGCGCCCACGACGTGCGCGCGGTGGCGCCGTTCGTCGGTCACGACGTCCCAGTCTCCCTGCTCCTGGGCGAGGGTGCGCACGTCGTCCGGGCTGACGTAGTCGTCCAGGTCGTGGCCGTGCTCAGCGGCCGCACGGTCCAGGTCGGCGTGGTGCACCACCAGCAGCGTGCCTCCC
>JAHEXO010000209.1 GCA_023252065.1 Nocardioides sp.
CCAAGGCCCGGGAGGAGCGCGACCGCGCGCGGGTCAAGGCGGGCGACCTGCGCCGCGGCACCGTGTCGTCCAGCAGCCAGGTGCCTCCGCCGCGCGGCCAAGTGCCCAAGTGACCGGCTCGCGTCCTTCGCGTCCGCCACGCCGGCAGCGGCGCGAGCGCGCCCCGCGCGGCGCCTCCCACGTGGGGGAGCGGTTCGAGGCCGAGGTCGGCCCCGTCGCACACGGCGGGCACTGCGTCGTCCGCCACGACGACCGGGTGGTGTTCGTCCGGCACGCCCTGCCGGGGGAGCGGGTCGTGGTCGTGGTGACCGAGGGTCGTGACGGTGACCGGTTCTGGCGCGGCGACGCGGAGTCGGTGCTCGTGGCCTCGCCCGACCGGGTGGAGCCGCCGTGTCCCTACGCGGGGCCGGGCCTGTGCGGAGGGTGCGACTTCCAGCACGTCACACCCGCGGGCCAGCGGGCCCTCAAGGCGGCGGTGGTCCGCGAGCAGCTCTCCCGGCTCGCCGGGCTCGACCTCCCGGTGGCCGTCGAGGAGGTGCCGCCGTCGCTGCGGTGGCGCACACGCATGCGCTACGTCGCGCTTCCCGGTGGTGGACGCGGACTCCACGTCCACCGGTCCGACGAGGTGGTCGAGATCGACGACTGCCTGCTGGACGCCGGCGGCCCGACCCGGGTCCGGGAGTCGGTGGAGACCACGCACGGCAGCCACGACTTCGTGGTCGACCCCGACGGCTTCTGGCAGTCGCACGTCGAGGCGCCGCGGCTCCTGGTGGAGACCGTGCTGTCGATGCTCGCGCCCCAGCCGGGGGAGCGGGTGCTCGACCTCTACGCCGGCGTCGGGCTCTTCGCCGCCTTCCTGGCCGATGCGGTCGGGCTCGCAGGGCGGGTGGTGGCCGTCGAGGGCTCGCCACAGGCCTGCCGGGACGCCCGGGCCAACCTCGCGCCGCAGGTCCAGGTCACGCAGGGAGCTGTGGACCGCGTGCTGGCGGCGTCGTACGACGAGCCGTTCGACCTCGTCGTCCTCGACCCGCCGCGCGAGGGTGCTCGCCGTACCGTCGTCGAGCAGGTCGCCGACCGCGCGCCCCGGGCGATCGCCTACGTGGCCTGCGACCCGGCCGCGCTCGCCCGCGACCTCGCGACGTTCGCCGGGTCGGGCTACTCGCTGCGCGAGCTGCGGGCGTTCGACCTGTTCCCGATGACCAATCACGTCGAGTGCGTCGCTCTGCTGGAAAGAGACCGCTGACCTGCGGGAACGCGAAACTATGGGGCCCGTCCGTCATCGAAGGCACGGTTAGGGCGCACCTTGGGGGGCCCAGACGAGACTCACAAGGTGGTGAGGCTGAATTGGCAACTTCCGACGGGACCAGGCCAGACCGAGCCTGTATCGGAACAGTCACCTCGATTGTCCTGCCATGCTTCCGACGCGGACTCATTGACCTGTTCGCCCGGAATGAGAGCTTTGTCCGCACTCCCGGCGAACGGACTCACCCGCGGCTGGCCTCGTGTCGGCTGCCGACCAGTTTTGCGAGCCATCCGCGTGGGGTTGGTAGCTGTACTGATCGGGCACGTTGGTCGAGATCGTGTTCATCGAATCCTGCTTGTTTGGCGGAACTGCTTCTTCGAGTTATTGGACGGCGGCTTCAGTCCCCCACCCGGCCGGTGTCGTAGGCCCACATCGCGATCTCGACCCGGTTGCGGGCGCCGATCTTGGTCAGCAGGCTGGCGACGTGGGTCTTGGCGGTCGTCAGGCCGATTAAGAGGTCGGTGGCGATCTCGGCGTTCGTGCGGCCACGGGCGACGAGCGCCAGCACCTCCTCCTCTCGGTCGGTGAGCGGCTCGATCGGTTGGGTACGTCGTTTCGACGGTTCCCTGGCAGCCAGGGTGGCCAGCAACCGCCGCGTGATGTTCGGCGCGATCAGGGCATCGCCGACGGCGGCGGCATGCACGGCCTGGACAAGCAGCTCCGGCCCGGCGTCCTTGAGCAGAAAGCCTCGGGCGCCGGCCCGAAGCGCGCCGTGGACGTACTCGTCGAGGTCGAAGGTCGTGATCACGACCACCGCGATGGGGTCTGGGACGCCCCGACCGGCGAGGAGCTCGGTCACCTCGATGCCGTCGAGCCCGGGCATCCGGATGTCGACCAGGCACACATCGGGGGTGAGCCGACGCGCCAGCTCGACCGCGGCGTGGCCGTCGGCGGCCTGACCGACGACCTCGATGTCGGGCTGGGCTTCGAGGATCATGGACAGGCCGGTGCGCACCAGATCCTGGTCGTCGGCCACCAGCACGCGCACCGTCATCCGCCTACCTCCGTCGGCAGCTCGGCGTCCACCGTCCACCCGCCCTCGGGCGCCGGCCCGGCACGCAGCGTGCCGCCTAGCAGCTGCACGCGCTCGGTCATCCCCAGCAGCCCGAAGCCGCGGCTCGCCGGCCGCGCCGGGTCGATCCGACCGTCGTCGGTCACGCGCAGCCGCAGCCTTCCTGCACCCTCGACGACCCGGATCTCCACACGCGTGGCGTTGCGGGCGTGCCGGAGGGCGTTGGTCAGCGCCTCTTGCGCCAGCCGGTAGACCGCCGTGTCGACCTGGAGCGGAAGTTGGTCCAGGTCCGCCGGCAGCTCCACGTCAACGACAGGGGCCGAGTCGCGGCGGGCGAGGGACATCAGGTCGGCAACGCCGGGCTGGGGGGCGTACTCCGCAGGCGCTCCGTCGCGCAGCACCCGGACCATCGCCCGCATCTCCGCGAGAGTCCGCGATGCTTCCCCTTCGATGGCCGCCAGCGCCTCGAGCCCCGCCTCGGGTCGCTGCCTGGCCATCGCCCGGCCCGCCTGCGCCTGCACAGCGATCGCCGAGACGTGATGGGCGACTATGTCGTGCAGCTCACGCGCGAGGCCGACCCGCTCCTGGCTGCGGATCTGGTCCAACGCCCGGCGACGGCTCTCGGCGCGGTAGCGGAACGCCGCTCCGCCCGCCGCCGCAGCCACCAGAACGCCGAATCCACCGAAGAGCTCGGCCGGCCCGGTGTAGTCGGTCGCAGTGCTGAATACCGCAGCGACCAGCACCACCGCCAGCCCGATCACGATCTGACGCCCTGAGCCCCAGCGGACCAGCGCGTACACCAGCACCAGGACGTAGATCATCGTGTTCAGGCCCACACCCGGGATCCCGGCCAGCTGGCTCGCCAGACCCAACGCCATGCCGGTGCCGAAGCCCACCACGACGCAGACCAACGGGTGGGTACGCCGCCACAGCATTACCGGCGCGAGCCCGACCGTCACGATCGTCACGACCGGCCGCCAGGCGACGTCATCCCGGAGGACTCCCTCGAGCAGCGCCGTCACCATCAACGCCCCGACCAGCACCCAGTCGCGCGACACCCGTTTGGGAACGGCGGCTGCGCGGGGCTCGGCCCACAGCGAGCGCAGGGCGTTGGTGATCACCCGCCCAGCCTAGGGACCGCCGAGGCGTCGGGGACCGACCAAAAGAACGAGACCCCGCTCCTCCCATAGGCGGAGGCGGGTCCGGCCCCGACGCCGATGTCCGCACGCCGCGACGCGGCGAGGGTTGTCACATGATCACTGTTGAGTCACTGACCCGGAGGTACGCCGGCTTCACCGCCGTCGACAACGTCTCCTTCACCGCCCTGCCCGGACGCGTCACCGGCTTCCTCGGCCCGAACGGCGCCGGCAAGTCCACCACGATGCGCATCATGGTCGGCCTGACCGTCCCGACGTCCGGCACCGCGACCATCAACGGAAAGCGATTCGCCGACCTCCCCAACCCTGGCCTCGAGGTGGGCGTCCTCCTGGACGCCTCCGCCCAGCACGCCGGCCGCACCGGACACGAGATCCTCACGATCGCCGCCGCCACCATGGGTCTGCCCCGCAGACGCGTCGACGAGATACTCGAGCTCGTCAGCCTGAGTCCGCCGGAGGCCCAGCGCCGCGTGCGCCACTACTCCCTTGGCATGCGTCAACGCCTCGGCATCGGCACCGCGCTGATCGGGGACCCTCAGGTGCTGATCCTCGACGAACCGGCCAACGGGCTCGACCCAGCCGGGATCCGGTGGATGCGCGACCTGCTGACGGGCTTCGCCAGCCAGGGCGGCACCGTCCTGTTGTCCTCGCACCTGCTCCACGAGATCGAGGTCATCGCCGACGACCTGGTCGTCATCGGCAACGGAAAGATCGTCGCGGCCGGCACCAAGGAAGAGCTGCTCGCCGCAGCGGGGACTCTCGCCAGGTCAACGTCCCCGCGCGACCTCGCCCACGCGCTCGAGCAGGCCGGGATCCCCAGCACGCTCGCCAGCGACGGCTCGGTCCGCACCGATGCCGACCCCGCTCGGGTCGGGACCGTGGCCCAGACCGCCGGCATCGCCCTCACCGAGCTCCGGTCCGCCGACAGCGCCGGCCTCGAAGACATGTTCCTGTCGCTCACCGCCGACACCCAACGCGAAGGAGTTGCGGCATGACCGCCACGATCACCAATCCGGCCACCAACACGGAAGCCGCTTCGGTCCACCGGACCGCCCAGCCCATGCCGACCACGCGGTTGGTGAAGGTCGAGCTGCGCAAGATGTTCGACACCCGCTCCGGGTTCTGGATGCTCATCAGCATCGCCGTCCTGTCGCCCATCTCGGCCGGGTCGCTCCTCGTCCTCGGCCTCAACAGCGACGTCACCTACCAGAACTTCGTGCGGGCGAGCGGGTTCCCGATGTCAGTGATCTTGCCGATCATCGCGATCCTGGCCGTCACGGGTGAGTGGAGCCAGCGAAGTGGGCTCACCACATTCACCCTGGTACCCAGCCGCGAACGCGTGATCGGCGCCAAGGCGATAGCGACCCTCCTGGTGGGCCTCGGCGCCGTCTCCGTCGCCTTTGCGGTTGGCGCCCTCGGCAACGTGGCCGGGTCCGCACTCGCAGGCGTCGACACCGCGTGGGACATCTCGTTGTCCATGGCACTCCAGATGGTGCTCTACAACCTGGTGGGCATGGCCTTCGGCTTCGCACTCGGTGTCGTGCTGCGCAACTCCGCGGGCGCGATCGTGGGCTACTTCGTCGCTTCACTGGTCATGCCCGGCATTCTCGCGCTCCTGGCTCAGGTGCGTTCGTGGTTCGAGGACCTGCAGCCGTGGATCGACTGGCACTACACGCAGGTGGCGCTCCTCGATGGCGCCACGAACACTGTCA
>JAHEXO010000210.1 GCA_023252065.1 Nocardioides sp.
CGGCGAACAGGCGTCCGTCAGGGCTGAAGGTGCCGCTGCCGCCCGAGTAGGCACGGCCTCGACGGGTGAGGCATCCGTCCCACAGGACGGGCGAGGGGTCGCCCGCTTCCCATACCGCCAGGCAGCCCACGTCGGAGCTGCGGCTCCGCGTCCGGACGCCGGCGACCAGGCCGCTCCTGGCAGAGACGGCGACCGGAGATGCGGGCTGGGCGGTGACCGCGTTGCTCGACGTACGCCAGGCCCCGGGAACCCCGAAGCCGACCGGGAAGAGAACGTCGCCCGCGCCGAGCCAACCGGCGGCCATCGGGGACGGAGCCGGGTGAGGCGGTTGATACCGGTGAAGGATCCGACCGGTGGTCGAGGAGGCGACGACGACCTCGCCACGGGGGTTGGTCCACACCACCTCGTGGAACTGCGGTGACCACGCCAACCCGTCGGAGAACAGGCTCTGCTTGATCCTCTTGCCGGCCGCGTCGTACCAGATGATGAGCGGGTTCCTGTCCCACACCTCGACCACTGCCCCGGTCCCGTCAGGCGCCGAGGCGTCAGGAGTGGAGCTGTAGGTGAGGTACGGCGCGGGGGTCACGTCGTGATCGCGGAAGTGGAGCGTCCGGCCCTCCATCCAGGGAACTCGGGGTGGGCGGCCCGTTCGAAGCCCGCTCGGAGCCAAGGTGACGGCCGGAGCCAGGTCGACCGAGATCCGGTGCTTGATCGGCCTCGGGATCGCCACCGGCGAGGCGGTGGTGGACGCCGTGGGGGAGGACGGTGTCAGCGCTGCACCTGCGCGCGCCGTCAGAGGCTCGCGGGCTTCCCCGTGACTCGTCCTGCCGCCGCAGGCGGTCAGGACGACGGACATGGAGATCGCCGCCGTTGCCACGGCCCTCGCCGCTGACGTCACTGCCGAACTCCTACTCAGCCCGTCCCCTCATCGAACCCATCGTGGGCTCGGCACGTCCCTGCCAGCCACGGGACAAGGTCATCAGCCAGGGGGCTGAAGGGTATGGAACGCATCGGCCCCTGACGGGCCGGCCCTTGTGGTTCCCGAGACCGCCCCCTGCACAATGGGCCCGGTGAGCGAGGCGGCGTACGAGCGGGTCCTGGGCTGGGCCGGGGAACAGGGCCTCGAGCTCTACCCGCACCAGGAGGAGGCGATCCTCGAGCTGCTGTCGGGCAGCAACGTCGTGCTCGCGACGCCCACCGGGTCAGGCAAGTCGCTGGTGGCGACGGCCGGGCACATGGCGGCGATGGCCGAGGACCGGGTGTCCTTCTACACTGCGCCGATCAAGGCGCTGGTGAGTGAGAAGTTCTTCGCACTGTGTGCGGTGTTCGGGGCGCAGGACGTCGGCCTGCTGACCGGGGACGCGTCGGTCAACCCGGGCGCCCCGATCATCTGCTGCACGGCCGAGGTGCTGGCGAACATCGCGCTGCGCGAGGGTCGCCGGGCCGACGTCGGGCTGGTGATCATGGACGAGTTCCACTACTACGCCGACCCGCAGCGTGGGTGGGCGTGGCAGGTCCCCCTGCTGGAGCTGCCGCAGGCGCAGTTCGTGCTGATGTCGGCCACCCTGGGCGACGTCGCCGAGCTCGCGAAGGACCTGAGCGCCCGCAACGGGCGGGAGACCGCCATCGTCGACCGGGCGGAGCGGCCGGTCCCGCTCCACTTCAGCTGGTCGCTGGAGTCCCTCGACGACACGCTCGAGGAGCTGATCGCGACCGGCCAGGCGCCGGCGTACGTCGTGCACTTCACGCAGGCGGCCGCGGTCGAGCATGCGACGTCTCTCGCGGGCTCGTCGCTGCGCAAGCCGGCGGACCCCGAGCGGCTGGCCGAGGTGCTGGCGGGGGTCCGGTTCAGTGCGGGATTCGGGAAGACGCTGTCGAAGCTGCTGCGCCGGGGGATCGGCGTCCACCACGCCGGGATGCTGCCGCGCTACCGACGGCTCGTGGAGCAGCTGGCCCAGGAGGGGCTGCTGACGGTGATCTGTGGCACCGACACCCTCGGCGTCGGCATCAACGTGCCGATCCGCACGGTGCTGTTCACGGCGCTGGCGAAGTTCGACGGGCAGAAGCAGCGGGTGCTGCGTACCCGGGAGTTCCTCCAGATCGCCGGCCGGGCCGGGCGGCCCGGCTTCGACACCGCGGGGTACGTCGTCGTCCAGGCGCCCGAGCACGTCATCGAGAACGCGAAGGCCAAGGCGAAGGCGGACGCCAAGAACGCCGCGTTGCGCGAGCACCAGCAGGCGAAGCGGAAGTCGAAGGCGCAGCTGAAGAAGCCGCCCGAGGGCACGGTCGTGTGGAGCGAGCAGACCTTCGACAAGCTGGTCGCCGGTGCCCCGGAGCCGCTTCGGTCGCGGATGAAGGTCGACAACGCGATGCTGGTCAACGTCTTCGCGCGCGAGGAGGACGCGTTCGTGGCCATGCGCCGGCTGCTGATGGACAACCACGAGGACCGCCGTACGCAGCTCAGGCTGGCGCGGCGCGCGCTCCGGCTGACCCGGGGCCTGGTGCACAACGGGGTGTTGCGCCGGCTGGACGAGCCCGACGAGTTCGGACGCCGCTACGTCCTCACCGTCGCGCTGCCCGAGGACTTCGCGCTCAACCAGCCGCTGGCCCTGTTCGCGATCGCCGCGCTGGACCTGCTCGACCCGGAGGCACCGACGTACGCCCTCGACGTCGTGTCGGTGATCGAGGCGGTGCTCGACCCGCCGCGACAGATCCTGATGGCCCAGCAGCACGAGGCCCGCGGCCAGGCGATCGGGGAGATGAAGGCCGACGGTCTGGAGTACGACGAGCGGATGGCGCTGCTGGAGGAGGTCACCTGGCCGAAGCCGTTGGCCGACCTCCTCGAGCCGGCCTTCGAGACCTACCGGCAGCGCCATCCGTGGCTGCCTATCGACGCACTGGACCCGAAGTCGGTGGTGCGCGAGATGTACGAGCTGGGGATGAGCTTCACCGACTACGTGGCCCGCTACCGGATCGCGCGCTCGGAGGGGTTGCTCCTGCGCTACTGCTCCGACGCCTACCGCACGCTGCGACAAACCGTGCCCGACGCCCACCGGCCGCCGGAGCTGGAGGAGCTCATCGAGTGGCTGGGGGAGACGGTGCGGCAGACCGACTCCTCGCTGCTCGACGAGTGGGAGGCGCTCTCCGACCCCGACCACGTCCCCCGCACCCTGGTCGACGCGACCGCACCACCGGCTCGGCCCCTGTCCCAACAGGAGCGCGCGCTCACCGTGATGATCCGCAACGCGATGTGGCGCCGCGTGCAGCTCGTGGCCCGTGACGACGTCGACGGGCTGGCGGCGCTGGAGGAGTCAGACGCTGCCCGGTTCGACCCACCACGTGACGTCGTCGTGACCCAGGAGGTCTGGGACGCCGCCATCGAGGGCTACTACGCCGAGCACGACCTTGTGGGCACCGACGGCGACGCCCGTGGTCCGGACCTGTTCCTCGTCGAGCGGACCGGCCGCCGCTGGCCGGTCCGCCAGACTCTGGCCGACCCGGCCGGCCACCACGACTGGGTGATCGAGGCCGAGGTCGACGTCGATGCCACCGACGAGCTGGGCGAGCTGGTGCTGACCAGCACAGCGATGCGTCGGCTCTGAGGGACGTTCCCCGGTCGTCGCGTCGGTTGGGTCAGCAGTGCGGCCCGTGCGCGGCGTGCTCCGTGGCGGTGCGGTAGCGGGTGACCTCCTGCTGTCCTGCGTGCCAGCTCTGCAGCCAGGCCGTCTCTGCCTGGTGCGGGGTCATCGTCCCGTCGCGGAGCATCTCCATGTGCGACACGTGCAGGCGCCAGGTGCCGAGTGCCACCTGGGCCGTGCGGAGCGTCTCGAAGCGGGCCGCGACCGCTCGCTCGCAGCGGACGACCTTCCCCGCGTGCGCCGCCGATCCCGGCGCTGGACACAGGACGGACGGCTTCCGCAGGGGTGCCTCCGCCCGTCGGAAGGCGCGTAGATGGGCGCGGGCGCCGACCCGGGTCTGACTCCAGAACTGGGTCGCCTGCTGGAGCGAGATGGCACCCAGCACGAGCTGGTTCATCGCGCCGATGTGGACCTGCCACTGCGCCATCGCGGCTGCTGCAGCGCGCAACGGCCGCGCCTGGGTGTGGAACACCCGGCGGCAGTCGGTGAGGACCTCCGCGCGGAGAGCCTGCTTGAGCTGCGCGGCCCCGGTCGGTGACGCGGTCGCCGATTCGCTGCCGCTCGGCCCGGACGAGCTTGCACCACCCGCCGTCGAGGAGTCCCCCGAGCCGTGGACAGCCCCTGAGAACATCCAGACCAGACCGACCAGCACCGCGCCGATGACGACGCCGTACAGCGTGTTGTTGAAGCGCCCCGGGCCGCGGCCCGTGGACGAGGACGACTTCTCCATGTCACATCCCCCCGGATACGGACTTGTGAGTGGCGTACCCCGGCCGCTGAGCATCATGCGAGGGCCGCAAGAAATCGTGGAGCCGTGCCCCGGCCGCCCGGTCAGGCACACCGAGCGAACCTCGCGTTCAGCAACCCGTGACGGGACCGGGCTGCACGTGCCGGCCCACTCGGCGTTCATCGAGAACGACGTGTTCTGGGGCACGATGCCCGGCTACGGGCTGCTGGTCCACGACGCCGGCGTGCTCGCCTTCCGATCCCGCGGGTGACGTCACCGCCGATCACGGACCCACGATGATATTCAACGGTGATACCGCCAAGCTCTGCGCAGCGCTGTCATGAGCACCTCGACACGGGCGAGTGGATTGGTCACCGACAGGTTCGAACGGACCCTCGCGTGGGCGGGTGTGGCGGCAGGGATCCCTCATGGGGCCAAGTTCGTCCTCCTCGGGATGCCGGACACCGGCAACCCCGACCCCATGGGCTTCGTGCACGACCACCAGGTGCAGAACGGTGCGCTGTTCGTGGCCACCGCTCTTGCGGCGATCCTGGTGGCATTGTTCGGCACGGGGCTCCGGTCGCGACTGAGGTCGGGGAGGGCGCCGAGTCGACGTACTCCTCGATCGCGTACGGCGGTGGCCTGCTCCTCGCGAGCGCCATGGTGCTCCGGTCGTGGACGATCCTGGCCGCCATCGACGCGACCCCGAACCACGACGCTTCGTCGGTCAGGACGATCACCGTGCTCAGTGCCAACCTGTGGCTGCCCTGGATCGCGGCCACCTGCGTGCTGCTCCTGGGGGTGGGGGCTCGGCGGCCT
>JAHEXO010000211.1 GCA_023252065.1 Nocardioides sp.
CCGACCAGACGCGCTGCGAGGGCGATGGCGGCGTGGTCGGTGCCGGTGCCGGCCTTGCCGCCGAAGGCGCCCCCGACGTGGGGGGCGACCACCCGGACGTGCTACGGCTCGACGCCGATCGCCTGCGCGAGCAGGTCGCGTGCCATGTGGGGGTGCTGGGTCGAGACCCAGGCCTCCATGCCGTCGTCGGTGGGCCGCACGAGCATCGCGTTGCCCTCGATGGGCGCGGTGACGATGCGCTGGTTGACCATGCGCACCCGGGTGACGTGGGCGGCGTCCTCGAGCACGTCGGACTGGTCCTTGGCGGCGCGGAAGGTGGCGATGTTGGAGCCGAGCGCCTCGAACTGGAGCGGGGCGTCGTCGGCGAGCGCGTCCTCCATGTCGACGACGACCGGCAGGTCGTCGTAGTCGACGTCGACGAGCTCGGCGGCGTCCACCGCCTGGGCCCGGGTCTCGGCGACGACCAGGGCGACCGGGTCGCCGACGTAGCGGACCTTGTCGACCGCCAGCGCCGAGCGCGGCGCCTGCTTGTTGACGTCGGCGAAGCCCGAGAGCGGGCCGCGACCCAGGTCGTCGGCGGTGTAGACCGCCAGCACGCCGTCGGCCGCGGCGGCCTCGGCGGTGTCGATGCCGGTGATCACGGCGTGGGCGAAGGGGCTCCGGACGAACACGGCGTGGGCGACGCCGACGCTGTCGAGGTTGTCGACGAAGGTGCCCTCTCCGAGCAGGAGCTCCCGGTCCTCGACGCGGCGCACCTCGGTTCCAAGGATCGATCCCGGCATGTCGCTCACCCTACGGCAACCGGAAAGGGTCTCCGCTAGCCCGGACGGGTGAGGACGCGACGACGACGGCGGGCCTCCTGGTTCCAGGAGACCCGCCGTCGAGGGAGCGGTCAGGGTGCGGTCGGCAGGTGCTTGGCGTGCGCCACCTTGGACACGTCGGTGCCGGTGAGGTTGCTGAAGGACGCGATCTTGATCGCGGTCAGCTTCTTGCCGTAGAGGTTGGCGTTGGCGCCGTAGCAGCTCAGCTGCACGGTGCCGTTCTGCCCGACGTGCATGACCGAGTCGTCGACCAGGGTGCTGTAGCCGGTCTCGTTGTTGCCCGACCACCACCAGGAGGTGTCGGCGACCGTGGTGTTCGGCGCGATCAGCTGGCAGCGGACGTAGGCGTAGTTGGCCGTCCCGAAGGCGTAGGCCTTGCCGGTGACGAAGTAGTTGCCGGGCTTGAGGTTCAGCGACAGGACGGTCTTGTTGCTGCCTGTCATCACGGTGCCGTTGTCGTTCTGCACCTGCTTGGCGGTCGTCCGGGCCGAGGGGTTGATGTCCTGGGTCTGGATCGTTCCGTCCTTGATGTCGGCGCTGGTGATCTTGACGGCGGCGTACGACGTGCCGCCGAGCGCGACGATGAGTGCGGCGGTCGAGGCGACGGTGGCGTAGCGGCCTTGGGTGAACAGCTTCATGGTGGATCCCCCGTGTGGTGAGTGGTGCAGAAGTGGTGGTTCCTGCTTCGCCGTGCAGGAGTGACTCGTCGGCGGCGCGATACCGAAGTCGTCCGGGCGACGGACCCTCACGCGGGGGAAATCAGCTCAGCGGATGACGCCGCGCGAGCACGTTGGACAGCACCTCGTCCTCGTCGCTGATCATCCCGTCGCCCCCCACGGCCACGGTCGCGTCGAGGGTGGCCAGGTCGTTGACCGGCCAGGTCATCACCAGCTCGACGTGCTGGTGGAGTCGGGCGACAACCTCGGGGTCGAGCAGTGACCGGTGCACCGAGACCCCGTGCACCGGCGAGCCGGTCTCCAGCCGCCGCCAGAGACGTCGTAGCTCGGCCCGGTTGCGGGCAGACAGCACCCCTCGCACGAAGGCGAGCTCCGCCACGTGCTCCACCGAGGGCCAGTGCCGCCCGCAGACCAGGAGCGGTTGTCGGCCGGCCACCCGGTGCAGCAGCGCCGCGACCGCCGGGCCGGTCGAGCCGCGGCGTCCCTTGAGGTCGAGCATGAACGTCGTGCCGTGCCGGTCGGCCTCCAGCAGCTCCTGCAGCCCCAGCCGCGGACCCGCCGCCGAGACGAGCTCCCACCGGTCCCAGAGGAACGGCAACGGTCCGGCCGTCTTCAGGTGCCGGACCTCGAGCCGGCCGCGGTGGTGGTGGATGTCGCACTCGATGACGTCGACGCCGAGGGCGTTCGCCCGGTGCAGCCCCTGGAGCGAGTTGCCGGCCCGGTGGGCGATAGCGAGGGTGCTCACGAGGGGGCCGTCCGGTGGCGGTTGCGCCGGCGCTCGAGCAGCAGGCTCAGGCCGTAGCCCACGAGCACGAGGACGATCCCGGCGACCACGTCGAGGACGTAGTGGTTGCCCGTCGCGATCACGGCCCACGCCATGAGGAGCGGCATCACGCAGGCGAGGACGCGCACAGCCACGTAGGTCGTGGCGGTGAAGATGGCCACGCCCGCCAGCAGGTCCCACCCGACGTGCAGGCTCGGCATCGCGGCGTACTGGTTCACGAACGCCGGGGGCTGGAGGTAGCGGTAGGCCCGCGAGGAGCGGGTGACCGTGTCGACGTAGCCCAGGCCGGCCAGGCGTGGGGGTGCCATCGGGTAGCATTCGAAGACCAGCAAGCCGAGGCCCCCCGAGATCAACATCGCGTCGCGCAACCTCAGGAACTGGGGCCGGTGCCGCCACAGCAGCCAGGCCATCGTCGCGATCAGGACCGGCCAGTGGCCCCAGATGTAGATCCAGTTCGCGGTCGCCTCGAGCACCGCCGAGGACTGGAGGGGCCGCTGCCAGGCCGACTCGACGTCGATGTGGAGGGCCTGCTCCACGTCGACGAGGTAACGCGCGTGCGTGCGGGCCAGCTCGGCCGAGGCCTCGGTGAGCCCGCGCACGCGGAAGTAGACGACGACCCCGGCAACGACGACGAGCACCTGCTCGGCAGCCCAGGACAGGCGGGGGTGGTGCGCCTCCACGACCCCGAACACATGCATGCCGAACCTCCGGCCGTCCCGCCCGTCGCCTCAGGACCATCGTGCCGCCGATCGCGCCCGCGGACGGGAGACGAAGGGCCCCGGGGACCCGGGACTCCCGCCGGGCTCAGGCGGGGACGGGCGTGGCGGAGCGGGCGGCACGCCGGAGCGCCGCCCGGGTGAGCAGGAGGCTGACGCCGCCGAGCGCCAGCGCCGGCAGCCAGGCCACCGCCGCCTTGACCGCGACCGCCGCCAGCGCGGCGTCCCACGGGATGCCGAGTGCCACGAGCCCCACGACCAGCGCACCGTCGCGGGGGCTGGCGCCGTTGGGTCCGGGGACGGCGCCGGCCACCTGGCTGGCCCCGAACGCGCCGAGCACCGCGAGCGGCGACAGGTCGTGCCCCGTGGCGTCGACGGTGCCCATGAGCAGCGCCGCGATGGAGAGCTGGTAGGCGGCCGACAGCACGAACGCGTGGAGGAGCCGGCGCGGCGGCGGGAGCGGGCGCCGGGGAAGGAGGTCGGGGCGGAGCCGCCAGACCACGAACGCGACCAGCAGCGCCAGCACGACGACCCCCACGGCGATCAGGGCCATGTTGATCGGGAGCGCGGAGCCGGCGAAGACGACGAAGGCGGCCAGGCCGAGCGCGCCGACCAGGCGGTCGGTGCCGACGCTGAGGACCGCGTCGCCGCGGGCCACGCCGGTGCCGGTGAGCCGGTGGACCCGCCAGACGTCGGCCCCCACGTGCCCGGGCGTCAGGAGGCCCAGCAGCTCGCTCTCGGCGTAGGCCCGCAGGTGCCACCAGCGGCCGAGCGTGGCGTTGGTGAGCGCACGCCACCGCAGGGGGCACAGAACGTACTTGCCGATGATCCACGGCGCGACCCCGATCAGCACCGGCCACGGGCTGACGTGGGGGAGTCGGGGGAGGGTGAGGGCGGGGACGAGCGCGCTGACGACGACACCGACGAGGAGGACGACCCTCGACCGGGCCAGGGAGCGGAGCAGGTTCATCGACGCCTTCGGTGTGGGACAACATCAGGTCCACCATGAGTGAAGCAGAGGGAGGGGCCGTACCCCAGCGGATCTCGCCAACCCGTCAGGCGCCGGTCAGGTTCCCGGCGAGGTAAGGGAGGCCTTACTTGAAGGAGCGGTGGCATTAACGGCACACTGGTGTTGTGGAAATCGGGCCGGGTGACGAGTCGACGCGTGAGCGCGTCGTCCGCTCGATCCTGGTCAACGGTCCCTCCACCGCCGCCGACCTGGCCGAGCGCCTCGACCTGACGCCGGCCGCCGTACGCCGTCACCTCGAGCACCTGCTCGACGAGGGGGCGCTCGAGGCCCGCGACCCGCGGCCCAGCGCGAGCCGCGGCCGCGGTCGCCCGGCGAAGGCGTTCGCGATCACCGAGGCGGGCCGGGCCCACTTCGACCAGCACTACGACGACCTGGCCGTGCAGGCCCTGCGCTACCTCGCCGAGACCGGCGGCGACGAGGCCGTGCTGGAGTTCGCACGGCGCCGGGTGGCCTTCATCGAGCGTGACTACGCCACCGTGAGCGCGGCCGACCCCGACCTGACGCCCGCCGAGGCGCTGGCCCGGGTGCTCTCCACCGAGGGGTACGCCGCGTCCGTGCGGGCGCTGCCCCTGCTCAAGCCCGGGGCCGACGGGCCCGCCGAGCAGCTGTGCCAGCAGCACTGCCCGGTCTCCCACGTGGCCCACGAGTTCCCCCAGCTGTGCGAGGCCGAGACCGAGGCGATCGGCAAGGTCCTCGGCCGTCACGTCAAGCGGCTGGCGACGATCGCCCACGGCGACGGCGTCTGCACCACCTGCATCCCCCACGGATCGACCACCGATCTCACCCACGAGAGGACGTCATGACCTCCATCGAAGAGCTCAACCCCGAGCTGCAGGGCATCGGCCGCTACCAGTTCGGCTGGGCAGACCGCGACGACGCCGGCGCGGCCGCCAAGCGTGGCCTCAGCGAGGAGGTCGTCCGCGACATCTCGGAGAAGAAGTCCGAGCCGCAGTGGATGCTCGACCTGCGCCTGAAGGGCCTCAAGCTCTTCCACCGCAAGCCCATGCCCACCTGGGGCTCCGACCTGTCGGGCATCGACTTCGACAACATCAAGTACTTCGTGCGCTCCAGCGAGAAGCAGGCAGCCTCGTGGGAGGACCTCCCCGAGGACATCAAGAACACC
>JAHEXO010000212.1 GCA_023252065.1 Nocardioides sp.
CCGTCACGGGGTCGGCGCCGCCCCAGACGTTGAGCCACCAACCGACCTGCGGCACCGGCTCGCGCAACGCGTCCAACCGGTCGCTGCCGGTGTGCAGCCCGAGGAGCCCGGCGGGCGAGCCCACGGTGATCACACCGACCACCTCGATCCCTGGCGGCAGCCGGGTCAGCAGGTCGGCGGCGATGACGGTGCCGAGGCTGTGCGCCAGCAGCAGGACCGGGCCCGACTGCGGGAGCGCGGCAAGAACGCGGTGCAGCGTGTTGGCGCGGGTTGCCTCGTCCTCCAGGTAGCGCCGTGCCTGCGGGATCACCTTCATCACCGCGGGAACGGTCTGCGCCGCCAGCGGCATCGCCCACCCCGCAGCGTGCGTGCCGAGGCCACGCTCGAGATCGGCCGTCGCCCGCTCGACGCGCCAACGCAGAGCATCGCGCTCGCTCCGCGACAGCCGGGACGACGTCTGCGGTGGTAGGTCGTGTCGCTCGTCGCTGGGATAGCGCAGGGTGTTGGGGTACTTCGGGGCGCGGCAGTCGACATCGTCGCGAAGGCTCGGATAGCCCGCATCGACCAGCGCGGCACTCACCACGTCGCGCCACGCATCGTCGTGTTCGGCGCCGATGCCGTGGAGGTAGACCAGCGTCGGGGTCATGAGTCGTCCAGATCTGCGAGCACCGTCCCGATCGTGTCGATGCTCTCGGCGGTGATGGGATCCAGCACGAGCTGAAGGTGCGTCGCGCCGGCGGCGGCCAGCGCCCGGACGTGGTCGGCGAGGTCGTCGGGAGTGACCTCGGTGACGCTCGCGTCGTACGCCTCCCCCATCGTCCTGCCCCGACCCTCGGGCAGGGTGACCAGGACCGCAGCGGTCGCGTCGACGGACCGTCCCTCCGGCACGACCGCGTCGACGCCGGCCTTCAGCTCTGCGAACGTCTCGACCGAGTTGTCGTAGATGCTCCACCAGATGTTCCAGGAGTCGACGACCGGGAGCCCGATCCGCAGCATGCGAGGGCTGTTCGAGCCGAGCATGATCGGCGGCCCTCCGTCTCGGAGCGGGCGTGGGTCCAGCACACAGTCGTCGACCTCGTAGAACTCGCCGTGGAACGTCGTCCGCCCCTCGCGCAGCAGGGGCGCGATGATCGCCAACGCCTCCTCGAAGCGTGTGACGCGCCGGTCGTAGGGGAAGCCGAACGCGTCGAACTCACGTCGGTTCCAACCCGCTCCGAGTCCGAGGATCAGCCTTCCTTGCGAGATCGCGTCCACCGTCGCGGCCTGCTTGGCCAGCATCGCCGGGGCGTGGAAGCTCGTCGACGCGACGAGTGGCCCGATCTCCACCCGTTCGGTCGCGGCTGCGACAGCTGCGAGAGTCGTCCACGCCTCGTACGGTCCCCGGGTCGACCCGTCCGGAAGGTCGTAGACGAGGTGGTCGCCCACCCAGACCGAGTCGTAGCCGGCCGACTCCGCCCTTCGCGCGAGGTCGAGGTAGTCGGGCCAGGGCACGAACCTCTCCACCTCGGGCAGCTGGACACCGACCTTGCAGGGGCGCGTCATGAGTCAACCGTAGAGACCCGCTGCCGCCGATCCCGGGTCACGAGGCTCGCGGACGACTGGCGTTCGCGGGGAACCCGAACTCCGTGCGCACTCCGGGGCTGAACGCGGCGTGGTCGGGCGGACGTGACGTCAGGTCTGAGGGCAGCTCGACCGAGGCCACCAGCCCGTCGTCCAGCGCCAGCACCTCTGCGTCGTGCACCGGCCAGGCCTCGTGCCGGTTGGGGACGTAGAGGGTGCGGCCCCACCAGTGCACGTGGAGTCCCCATCGGGCGCTGAGGAAGTCGTCGAGCTCGGTTCGCCGCCGCTCTGCTCCTGCGCGGATGACGACGTGGCTGCGTGGCCGCGTTCCCGGCCGGCGCAGGCGAGCGTCGTAGGTGTGGATGCTGCCGCTGGTGCGGTAGCGCATCCGCGCCCAGCGGTAGGGAAGCCCGAACGCCGCGCGGGCGCCGACCACGACGGCCGCTCGGTCGGTGTCGAGGCTGAGGAACACGATGCCGCGGCGACCCGTGTCGTCGACGGAGTAGAGCCGCACGTTCGTCTCCAGGAACGAGCCCAGCCAGGGGACGCCGGAGCCGCGAAGGAGGCCGGCACCGACCATCCGGAAGGGGATCAGGCCGACGTAGGTGGCACCGTCGAGGGTGTCGGGCCGCACGCCGGGTGGCATGCGGTGCGCGACCTGTTCGGGGTCGACAGCCCAGTGCAGGAACGTGAGGTCGCGCCAGCTCTGGTTCATCATCACCCGGCCCGACAGCACGGGTGCGTCCGAGGAGACGGGCTCGACGGCTGAGTGGCTCACGCGCTCCACCCTAGGCAGCCTCCGGGTCTGGCGGGACGGCGCCGGGAGCCTGCTTGAGAGGGTGGTCTCGTGGAGGTCCTGCCTGACATCGTCGCGCCGGATCCCGTCGTGGTGTTCTGCGGGCTGGCCGGGGCGGAGAGCACGAAGCTCCGCGACCATTACTACGAGACGCCCGGCAACAGCTTCTGGGAGCTCCTGCACCCGCAGCGGCTTCTCCGTGCGCCGGCTGCGCCCCGAGGACGACGCCGTCGTCGCCGATCTCGGCCTGGGGCTCACCGACCTGGTCGGGCACTGGGACCCACGCTGGGTGGAGATCGACGAGCTGGTCGCGAAGCTGGAGCAATGGCGCCCGGACTGGCTGGCGTTCACCAGCAAGTCGGTCGCCCCGACCGACTCTCCTGGTGGCAGGACCTGGCGACCCTCGCCCGGTCCTGACCGGCCTGCGCGAGCGCGGGTGAGCTCAGGCAGCGAAGACGACCTCGTCGTGCTCGAGGCGGGGAAGGCGGTCGTACCAGGCGTTCTCGCCGGGCTTGCCGATGTTGACGACGAGGAGCGACTTCAGGGACCCGTCGTGGAAGAACTCCTCGTCCAGGCCGGCGGCGTCGAAGCCGCCCATGGGTCCCGCGGCCAGCCCGGCGGCTCGGATGCCGAGGAGGAAGTAGCCGATCTGGAGCGTGGCGTTGAACCGCGCGGCCTGCTCCCGGCCGGCCGGGTCGGCGAAGAGGTCCTTGGCGCCCGCGAAGTGCGGGAAGGTCCGGGGCAGGTTCTCGTGGAAGTCGGTGTCCGCAGCCAGGATCGCGACCAGGGGGGCGTCGGCGGTCTTTTCGCGGTTGCCGTCCGCCAGGTGCTTGAGCAGGCGCTCGCGGGCCTCGCCGTGGTGGACCAGGACGACGCGCAGCGGCTGGGTGTTCATGGCCGTGGGTGCGTACTTGACCAGGTCGTAGATCGCTGCGATCTGCTCGTCGCTGACCGGCTCATCGAGGAACGAGTTGGCGGTGCGGGCGTCGCGGAAGAGGAGGTCCTGGGACTCCGAGGAAAGGGCAAGGGTGTCGGTCACACCGGTGCAATCTAGTTGATATCTCAACTATTCCCCGTCGAGGGGAGTGCGATGGCAGGGTGTCCTCGTGCCGCCCGCGGACCCAGCGCATCCTGCGCCGAGTGCACCCGGTGAGGTGCCACTGCGCGCGGCGACCTGGGCGTGGTTCCTGGTCTCGCTGCAGACCTTCGGGGGACCGGCCGGCCAGATTGCGGTCATGCAGCGGATGCTGGTCGAGGAACGACGCTGGATCGGGCAGCGGCGGTTCCTCTTCGCCTTGAGCTTCTGCACGCTGCTGCCGGGACCGGAGGCCCAGCAGCTGGCGACCTACGTCGGCTGGCTGCTCAACGGGATCCGCGGCGCCCTGATCGCCGGGGTGCTGTTCGTCCTGCCGGGTGCGGTGGCGATGCTCGCACTCTCGGCCGTCTACGTCGGGTACGGCGACACCACGCTCGTCGAGGCCGTCTTCCTCGGGCTCGGGCCCGCGGTCATCGCCATCGTGGTCCAGGCGCTCACCCGGGTCGCTCGTCGCGCCCTCACCGCGCCCTGGATGACCGCCGTCGCAGCGGGTGCCTTCGTCGCCCTCGCGTTCTTCGCAGTCCCGTTCCCGGCCGTGGTCGCCGGCGCGGCCCTGGTCGGCTGGCTCGTCGGTCGCACCCGGCGGGGGACTCCGGCCCGTGCCCCGGCCGCGCAGCAGCCGGGTGCCTCGGAGCCGGAACCCCTCATCAGCGACAGCGCCCTGCACGCGGAGTCACCGTCGCGACGCCGTACCGTGCTGGTCCTCGCGGCCGGAGTCACCCTGTGGTTCACGCCGGTGCTGGCCGCCGCCGCGATCTTCGGCAGCGACAGCGTCTTCGTCGAGCAGGGCAAGTTCTTCTCCGGGGCCGCCGTGGTCACCTTCGGCGGCGCCTACGCCGTGCTGGCCTACGTCGCACAGCAGGCCGTCAACACCTACCACTGGCTCAGCGGCAGCGAGATGGTGCACGGGCTCGCCCTCGCCGAGACCACGCCGGGCCCGCTGATCATGGTCGTGCAGTTCGTGGCGTTCCTCGGGGCCTACCACGACCCGGGCTCGTTGAACCCGTGGGTGGCGGCCGTCCTCGCGTCAGTGCTGACCACGTGGGTGACCTTCGTGCCCTCGATCATGTTCGTCCTGCTCGGTGCGCCGTACGTCGAGCGCCTGCGCAGCAACCAGAGCCTCTCGGCCGCGCTGGCGGGGATCACCGCCGCCGTGGTCGGGGTGATCGCGAACCTGGCGCTCTACTTCGCCTTCCACACCCTCTTCTCCCAGACCAGGCAGCACTCCTGGGGGCCGATCACGACCAGCCTGCCCGTCCCGGGCTCTGTCATCTGGTCCGGCGTCGCGATCACCGCCCTGGGCCTCGTCCTGGTCTTCCGGCTCCGCTGGAGCGTCCTGCGGACCCTGGGCGTGTGCGCCCTCGCCGGGATCGCCTGGCAGGTCGGGGCCACCGTTCAGTGACCATGCGGCGGGCAGGCTGGACCTCCTAGGTTCCTCGTGCGGTGTCCTGCGGTGTCGGGCGAAGGAGGGGTCAGCGTGATTCGAGACGAGCTGCGGAGGCTGTTCTGCTACGAGGAGCGCCACCGGCGGCTCCTCGCGCGGATGCTGTTGGCGGGTGGTGCGTCGCTGGTGGTGTTCGTGGTCGGCACCTGGCTGGTCTGGCTCACCGAGAGTGGAGCCGAGGGTGGCCATATCCACGGCGTCGGCGACGCGGCGTTCTTCACGGTGGTCCAGATGCTGACCGTC
>JAHEXO010000213.1 GCA_023252065.1 Nocardioides sp.
CGGAGCAGGCGGCTGGCACCGCTTCGCTGTGCTGTCGCTCGACGAGGAGCCGGTCGGCGACGGCGACACGCGTCCGTCGTTCGACCCGATCCGCCACACCCTTCCCGGCCTCGACAACTACCCCTGGGTACGACGCCTCCGCGAGCCCTCCTACCTCGCGGCCAGGCGCTCCCGCCGGAGCTGAGCACCCGTGCCAGGGTGAGCGCATGAGCGTGAGCACCCGGACCGCGGAGGCCGATGACCTGCCCTTCCTGGGCGCGGTCGACCGGCACGTGACCGAGCAGGAGCTGGCCCATGTCGTCGCTGCCGGGCGGGTGCTGGTCGCCGAGGAAGGGATCGCCCCGATCGGCCTGCTCCGCTGGGGGATGTTCTGGGACGCCGTGCCCTTCATGAACCTCCTCTTCGTGCTGCCGGAGCATCGCTCGCGCGGAGCCGGGACGCTGCTGGTCGAGACCTGGGAGCGCGCCCAGGCGGCCGCCGGTCACGCCCTCGTCCTCACCTCCACATCGGCTGCCGAGACCGCCCAACATCTCTACCGACGCCTCGGTTACGTCGACAGCGGCAGCCTGCTGCTCCCCGACGAGCCGACCGAGCTGGTGCTCCGCAAACATCTCGCGCGCTGACTGCTGATCTCCGCTCGGGTCTGGACGACGGCCGCCTCGGCGACCGAGAATCGGCGTGCCTGGTTTCCCTCGGGCACGGGTTGGGGAAGACTGTCGGGAACGGGGCCAGAAGTAATCGGGGCGATGGGAGCGCCGGCTATGAACAGGCATCAGACCTTGGAGCGGTTGCTGGCCGCCGACACCCCGAGCGAGGTCGCGGCCATCGAGGCCTCGCTGAGAGCCATCGCCTCGCGGCTCGACGCCGTTGACACCGACGCCGAGTACGACGACGTCCACCGTCGCCTCGACGAGCTCCTCACCGCCCGGGACGCGGCCCTCACTCACGGCGCGCTGGTCTGAGGGCACCCACGGGCCGGTGACCCCGTAGCCTCTCGCCGTGCCCGAGATCGCTCCCGACGTCATGCCCGACGTCACGCCCGGCCTCGCTGCGGCGATCGACCGCGCACCGGTCGTGCTCGACGGTGGGCTGGCGACGCTGCTCGAGGCTCGTGGTCACGACCTGAGCTCCGACCTCTGGTCGGCGCGGTTGCTGCGCGACGACCCGGCGGCGATCGTGGCCGCGCACCGCGAGTTCTTCGAGGCGGGTGCGCAGGTGGCGACCAGCGCGTCCTACCAGGCGTCGTTCGCTGGATTCGCCACCCTCGGTCTCGACCGCGAGGCGGCAGCGGCCCTGATGACCAGGAGCGTCGAGCTGGCCCGCGAGGCACGTGACGCGAGCCGTCCCGAGGGCTGGGTGGCTGCCAGCGTGGGCCCCTACGGCGCGGTGCTGGCCGACGGCTCGGAGTACCGCGGCGACTACGGCCTCGGTGTCGCCGAGCTCAGGGAGTTCCACCGGCCGCGCCTCGCGGTGCTCGCCGACGCGGGCGCCGACGTCCTCGCCGTCGAGACCATCCCGTGCCTGGCCGAGGTCGAGGCGCTGCTCGCCGAGCTCGACGGCAGCGGGCTCACCGCCTGGCTCAGCCTGAGCGCCGACGGCGACCACACGCGGTACGGCGAGCCGCTCGCCGAGGCGTGGAGGATGGCCGCCGACGTGGCCGAGATCATCGCCGTCGGGGTCAACTGCTGCGTCCCGGGAGACGTGACCATCGCGCTGACCGACGCCCCTGTGCCGGCGGTCGCCTACCCCAACTCCGGCCAGGGCTGGGACGCCGAGGCGCGCGCCTGGACCGGCGTCTCCGCCTTCGACGCGGGAGCCGTGCAGCAGTGGCTGGCCGCCGGTGTCCGTCTGGTCGGCGGCTGCTGCCGGGTGGGACCCGACGACATCCGTCACGTCGCCGCAGTCGTCCGGACCGCCGCGTGAGTCGCCGGCGGGCCGCCGCTCGCGACACCGTCGTGCTCGCGGTCGGCTCCGCCCTCAACGGCCTGCTCGCCTACGTCTTCTTCGCGATCGTCACCCGCGCCCTGGGCGCCGATGCGGCCGCGCCGGTCTCGGTGCTCTGGGCCTACTGGAGCTTCGCAGCCGCCGCCCTCGCCTTCCCCCTGCAGCACTGGGCGGCGCGCACGGTCACCATCACCGGCAGCGACCACCAGGTGCAGCGCTCGCTGCCGGCGATCACCGTCGCGATCCTCAGCCTGGCCCCGTTGATCGGCCTCCTCACCTGGCTGGCGCGCGACCCGCTCTTCCATCGCGACGACCTCTGGTTCCCACTCCTCGTGGTCGGCTCCACGGTCGGCTCGGCCCTCACCGGACTGGTCCGCGGCATGCTCCAGGCCCATGAGCGCTTCGCCGCGGTCGCCACCTCTCTCGTCCTGGAGAACCTGGTCCGGGTCGTGGTCAGCCTGGCCCTCGTGGCCTCGGGCAACCACGACCCGGTCGCCTACGGGCTCGCCCTCATCGTCGGCTACCTCTCGGGGCTGGTGTGGCCCTGGGCCCTGAAGATGACCCTGCAGGGAGAGGACCACGAGTCGCCGTTGGCCCTGCTCGGCGCCGCCAGCGGCGGTCAGCTGCTCGGGCAGATCGTCCTGACCGGCGGCCCGGTGCTGCTCGCACTGGCCGGAGGCGCACCGGCCGAGGTCACCGTGCTGTTCGCCGGTCTGGCGCTGTTCCGCGCGCCGTACACCCTCTCGATCGGCATGGTCGCCCAGCTCACGGCCCGGTTCACGCTGATGGTCGTGGACGGACGCCGTGCGGCGCTGGCCCGCACCCGCTCCTCCCTCGTCGTCGCGACCGTGGTGCTCGGCCTGCTCGCCGCACCGGTCGGCGCGGTCGTCGGCCCCGCCCTCCTGCCACTGGTCTTCGGCAGCGACGTCACCTTGTCCGGCCGCCTCTCGGCGGTCCTCGCGTCCGGCTCCACCGTCGCGATCGCGGCCCTGATCACGACGCTGCTCCTGATCGCACTCGGCCGGACCACAGGCCAGGTGCGCGCGTGGCTGATCGCGGCCGTGCCCGGCACGGTCTACTTCGCCCTCTGGCCGGCGCCGGTCCTCGACCGGACCTGCTGGGTGTTCCTGATCGTCGAGATCGGCGCGTTCGCGTGGATGGTGCTCGAGCACTCCCGCGGTACGGCGCGGCTCACCGAGCGCGAGCCGGCCCACGACGGAGTGGTCTAGACGCCCACTGCCGCGCGGGTCGCGCGGGTGAAGCTCTCCACGACCCGCTCGATCTGCACCGCGGTGAGGGCGTTGTAGAACGGCATCCGCATCAACCGGTCGCCGACGTCGGTGCTGACCGGGCAGTCGGTGTCGCGCGCGGCGAACCGGCGGCCGCCGATCGAGCTGTGCAGCGGCACGTAGTGGAACGTCGGGTTGATGCCCTCCTGCCGCATCTTCTCCATCACCGCGTCGCGGGTCGCCTTGTCGGGCATCAGCACGTGGAAGAGGTGGTAGGCCGGGTCGCAGCCCTCCGGCACCGTCGGGAGGGTCACTCCGAGCTCGACGCAGGGCGCGAGCGCGGCGGCGTAGCTCTCGTAGACACGCTGTCGCTTGGCCTGGATCTGCTCGGCCACCTCGAGCTGGGCGAACAGCGGGGCGGCCAGCAGGTCGGCCAGCCCGAACGACGAGCCGGTGTCGACCCACGAGTACTTGTCGACCTGGCCCAGGAAGAACGCCCGCCGGTTGGTGCCCTTGTCGTAGAGGATCCGGGCCCGGTCGACGCGCGCCGGGTCGTTGACGAGCAGCGCACCGCCCTCGCCACAGGTGATGTTCTTGGTCTCGTGGAAGCTGAGGGTCGCGAACTGCCCGAAGCTGCCGAGCGGCTGCCCACGCCAGCGGCCGAACAACCCGTGCGCGTTGTCCTCGACGAGGACGACGTCGGGCCGGCCGGCCAGCACCTGGGAGATGCCCTCGAGGTCGCAGGCGACGCCGGCGTAGTGGACGATCACGACCGCCCGCACCGAGTCGTCGAGGAGCTCGGCGAGGTGGCGGGGGTCGAGGCCGAGCGTCGTCGGCTCGATGTCGCAGAAGAGCAGCCGGGCGCCGCGGCCGGCGAAGGCCAGGGCACTGGTGGAGAACGTGAACGACGGGACCACGACCGTGTCGCCGGGCTGGAGGTCGAGCATCAGCGCCGTCAGCTCGAGGGCCGCCGTGCACGAGGTCGTCAGCAGCACCTCCTCGGCGCCGGACACCTCTCGGAGGACCGCGCCGGCCCGGGCGCTGAACGGACCGGACGACGCGGTGTGGCCCTCCCGCAGGCTCTGCTCGAGGTAGGCCAGCTCGTGGCCCTCGATCGCGGGCACGTTGAACCGGATCGGGTCCGGGTGCTGCCTGAAGTCGGTCACCGGCGTGCGTCCTTCCGGTCCCAGGGCGGTCGGCGTCCGGTGAGGGACTCGAGCTCGCGGTCGCTGTCGTGGAAGTAGCCTCTCAGGGCGGCGAGCAGGGCGGGGTCCAGGGCCGGCGCCGGCAGCTCGCTCTCGTTCACCGGCTCCCGGGACACCTCGCCCAGGTCGGAGCCGGCACCCACGTGCGCCAGGGTCTCGGCCAGCCGGGTGGGGTCGGCGAGCAGGTCCTCCAGGAACTGCACGTGGAGGAGATCGCCGAACGCGTCGGACCACGGCCGGATCGACTCGACGTAACGGCCGCGCTCCAGATAGGCGTACGGCGACACCGAGGTGAGCGCGGGGTCCCAGGGGAGCGGCCCTTCGAGGTTGGCGGCCAGGACCTCCTCGAGCGGACGTCGCTCGAGCCCGGACGCCGTGCTGAACCGCCAGTGGGAGACGGCCCGGTCCACCGGGTCGCGCAGCTGCACCACCAGGGGAACGTCGCCGAGCAGGGCCCGCACCCGCGGGATCGCGTCGGGTCGGTCGAGATAGCTGGTGCTCTTCTCGCCGAGCACCTGCCGCGCCGACGCGTGGGCGAACCAGGTCCGGTCGTACCACCCGAGGTCCTGCCCGGGGTCGAGGTCGGCGAGGAACACCTTCGGCTCTGGGCGCACCGGACGGGCCATCGCGACCGCGGGCTGGGCGTCGAGCTGCGTCGCGAGCCACGTCGTACCGCAGCGCTGGGCGCCGATCACGAGGAAGTGCCGGCTCACGGGACGGCCCGCAGCGGCGGCTCACCGTCGTTCACCCGCTCGA
>JAHEXO010000214.1 GCA_023252065.1 Nocardioides sp.
ACGGACGCTCATCGGCTGCTGAGGAGGGCGCACCGGACAGCGGCTCGTACGTTTCGCTGCAGAGATAGATTCGGAGCGTGACCGGCACATACGACGACGGCACGGTCGTGTGCGGCCCTGACCGGCTGTAGATCCACTCCTACTACTTCCCGTTTGGCACCAAGAGCGTCCCGTACACGCAGGTCCAAGGCGTGCAACGCATCGAGATCACGGGCGTGTGGTCTGGCAAGTGGCGCTTCTGGGGGACCGGCAACCCGAGGTACTGGGCCAACCTGGACAGGAAGCGACCGACGAAGAAGGTTGGCTTCGTCCTCGACCTCGGACGCAAGATCAGTCCGATTGTCACCCCGGACCTGCCCGATGCGTTCGAGTCCGTGATCCGCGCACGAGCACAGCTCGGCGCTGGCAATGCCCGCGAGATGAAGGGGCCCTTCATCTGAGGCCGCGCCCGGGTATCGCCCTCGACGCGAGCGCTCATCGGCAGAGTCCGCGACGTCCCGGCGCCACTACGACGGCTCGATGAGATGTGGCGTGCTTGTCGGTTTGGATCGATCGGTGCCGACGTAGTCGACGGCGCGACCCCTGGCCCGCGAGGCGAAGGACACCGCGCTGAGGCCCTTCACCACGACCCAGGGCGCATTCTTGAAGCAGCGACTCGGAACCCGAAGGGTGACCGTCTCGGCCACGAAGTCAGGCTCGGCACGAAGGGCGCTGCCCGGGCACCCAGGGAGGGAGTCCTCCGAGCTGGTCGTGGTGAAGTTCGCTTCGCGGTTCCACCGGTGTGTGTCGGCGTACCGGTACTCGCTCCAAGCCACCTGACGCTCGAGCTCGTCTCCCGGGATGTCCACCTCGAACTCGACACCCCATCCTGGATTGGCTTTCGGCTCGATGTCGGCGTAGCGCACGGTCACCACGAGTGCGTGGGCAGTGCGCTTCACCAGAGCACCGACAGCGTCCCCGTTCGGGGTCACCGGGCTCGGCTTGCTCGGGAAAGGGATCCCGCTCCACAGGTCATCGCGACCGTCCTGGACCACCAACCGACTCACCGGACGCGACTCCCCTCCCCATGGGGCCCCACACGCCGCGACCGACAGCGCCGTGCACAGAAGGGCGAGTGTGGTGGTGGCGGGACGGCGCATCCGCTCATCATCGGGCACCCACCGCTACCTGCCGGCCACGACGCGACTCCGTCATCATCCATCCGAGGTCACGTCTCCCAACCATCCGCTCATCGGCTGAGCCCTGGACAGCGGTCATCAGTCGAGCAGGCGTACCAGCGCTCGGGTGACCTCAGCGGACACGTCCCCTTCGACGAGGAGCCACACGTCGGGTGGGACACCGAGGGTGTCGACAGCCGCAGCCGTGAAGACCAGGTGGACGTTCCGATCGGTGACAGTGCACGTGTCGACACCGCCGTACATCACAGCGCCGGAGGCCGCGACGAGGCAGTACGTATCCATCCTCACGCCGATGTCCTGCCCATCGAAGACCAGGGCACGCTGCACCTGCAAGAAGTCCTGAGGGCCTGACCCGAGCGTGACCAGCTCGACGTGGTGGTCATCGTCGCGAAGGTAGGAAGCGAGCACCCGAGAAAGGTGCCACGAGATGGTCGCGCCCGCACGCTCATCGGCTGAGCACACGGACAGCGACATAGGAAGACGCTCGCGGACCTGAAAGTGCCTCGTCCTTCAAGATGCCTTCGTGACCTTGGGAACGCTCTGGTTCACACGGATGCGCTCCTCGGCACCCTTGACGGCCACGAGCACAGCGCAGCACGCGGAGAATACGGAGCACGTCACGCCTGCCGAGACGGCGATCGCGTCGGCCGAGTCCCACACGCCGCTCTTGTCGTTCAGGTGCAGCGCCAGGAACATCCAACCGCCGAGGCTGCCGGCACCGAGCACCCAGGCGCTGGTCCAGAGCTGATGACTCGTAGGTCCGTTGTCGATCACGGGATCTGCCACGGCGGGCAGGCTACTCGGCCAGATCGTTCAGCGTGCGCACATCGGCTGCGGGGGGGGGTCACTGCCCACCGGGAGGCGAGGGCGGCGTCTCAGACATTCGGGACCAAGGGCCGGGGACGGCGGGACTTCCGCGTCGTTACCGTGACGCATGTCCACCGGTTCGACCCCCGAGTCGACACGGTGGCGTGCCGTGCCGGTGGTCGGCTGGCTGCCGCACTACCAGCGGTCCTGGTTGCGTGGCGATGCCGTGGCCGGTGCAGTGGTGGCCGCGCTCGCGGTGCCGCAGGCGCTCGGCTACGCCTCCCTCGCAGGGGCTCCCGTCCAGGCCGGCCTGTACGCCGTGCCGGTCGCACTCGTGGCCTACGCGATCTTCGGCTCGTCCCGACAGCTCGTCGTCGGGCCGGTCTCGACGGTGTCGGTGCTGTCGGGTTCGTTCTTGGCCAGCTTCGGGGTGGCGGGCACGATGCAGGCGGCGTCGTACACGGCGGCCTTGGCCCTGGCCTCGGGCCTGGTGCTGATCGCCGCGGGCTTCCTGCGCATCGGCTGGGCGGCGGAGTTCTTGTCCAAGCCGATCGTGACCGGTTTCGTGCTCGGCCTGACGATCCTGGTGATCCTCAACGAGGTGCCGCACCTGCTCGGTGTCCCGAGCCCGCAGGGTCAGGTGGTGGAGCGCATCGGCGCCCTGGGCGAGAGCCTGACGCGAGGCGACGCCGACCCGACGACGGTGGTGATCTCGGCGGTCTCGCTGCTGCTGCTCTTCGGTGGCGCTCGGTGGGTGCCGAAGGTGCCGTGGGGCCTGACCGTGCTGGTGGTCGGGCTCGTCGTCTCCAGCGCGATGGACCTCGCGGCGGAAGGGATCGAGGTAGTCGGCACGGTTCCTCGCGGGTTGCCGACCCCGGCGATCCCGTCGGTCGACTCCGCCGACCTGCCGGCCCTGCTCTCGGCCGGCGCTGCCCTGGCCCTGGTCGGGCTGGCCGAAGGCCTGAGCGCCGCACGGCTCTTCGCCGGACGGGGTGGCTACCGGGTCGAGGCCGACCAGGAGCTGCTCGCCTCCGGGGTGGCCAACCTGGCCTCCGGGCTGTTCGGCGGCCTCGGCGTGGCGGGCAGCCTGTCCAAGACCGCGGCGGCCAGCGACGCCCGCAGCCGGAGCCAGATCGCGGGCGTCGTGGCCGCAGCCCTGTCGCTGGTGGTGATCGCGGCGATCGCGCCCGTGCTGTCCGACCTGCCGAGGGCGGTGCTGAGCGCGATCGTGATCAACGCCGTCTGGAAGCTGATGGACTTCGCCGCGCTGCGTCGCTACGCACGCGTGCGCCGCAACGACATCGTCGCCGCGATCGTGGCAGCCGTCGGAGTGCTCTGGTTCGGGCCCCTGAACGGGCTGCTGATCGCCGTGGCCACCTCGGTGCTGGGCCTGATCTACCGCTCCAGCCGGCTGCAGATCGACACCATGGGCCGGGTGCCCGGCGAGAAGGCCGCGTGGGGCAGCATGACCCGCCACCAGGAGCGCCCGACGTACCCCGGGGTCCTCGTGCTCCGGATCGACACCGCGATCTTCTGGGTCACCGCGGCCCCGGTGCTCGACGCCGTCGTCGACCGGGTCGACTGCACGCCGGGGGTGCGCGCCGTGGTGCTCGACCTCGAGGCCACCAACCAGATGGACGTGACCAGCCTCGACGCGCTGGTCGACCTCCTCCATGCCCTGCGCGACCGCAACGTCGACCTCTACCTGGTGCGCGTGATGTCGCCGGTCCGACGGGCGTTGAAGCGGTCGGGCCTGATGACGGAGATCGGAGAGGACCACCTGTGGCACAGCATCTCGCAGGGGGTCCGTGAGGCCCGCCGTACGCACGGCTTGGCGGGCTACCGCGCGATCCCCGGCGGGGTGTTCGACTCCGACTGGCTGCCCGGTCCCGGCGAGGAGCCGCCAGAGGAGGTGGCCGCCGAGGAGGCTGAGGAGCGGATCGTGCCCCGGCAGTCCGATGGTGACCAGGAGGACCAGGACTGACCGCGCGCATCCGGACGCACATCGTCCGGAGACGGGGTTACCGTGCGGAGCATGAACGACGCCTCGACCACCGCCGCGCTCACCGTGCAGGCCCTCGGCCCCGAGACCTGGCCGGCCTTCGCCGACCTCGCAGAACGCCACAACGGCGTGTGGGGCGGATGCTGGTGCACGTGGTTCCACACGATGAGCGGGGAGAAGGAGCGCGAGGCGGGGGCCAACCGCGCTCTCAAGGAGCGGCTCGTCTGCGAGGGCAGGGCGCACGCGGCGCTCGTGTACGACGGCGACGTCGCGGTCGGGTGGTGCCAGTACGGCCCGCCGGCGGAGCTGCCCAACATCCACCACCGCAAGGAGTACCACGCCACGACGCAGCGCGTGCCCGACTACCGGGTCACCTGCTTCTTCGTCGACCGCCGCTACCGACGCAAGGGAGTGGCAGGGGTCGCCCTGCAGGGCGCGCTCGACCTGATCGCGCACGCCGGTGGCGGGCTGGTCGAGGGCTACCCCCACGACATCGGGGGCAAGAAGGTCTCGGCGTCGTTCCTCTACTGCGCCACCCGCACCACCTTCGAGGAGGCCGGGTTCACCTACGACCGCCCCAAGGGCGCCAAGAACTGCGTGATGACCAAGCAGGTCGCGCCCGCCTGACGGCCTCCGAGCTCCTCAGCTGACCGACCCCCGGGAGCCCGGTCTTGCCAGGACCCGGCACTCTTGAGCCATGGGGGAGCCCGCGGCGCAGATCCGCGACCTGGTCAAGACCTACGGTTCGGGCGACGCACTGGTGCGCGCGCTCGACGGCGTCAGCCTGGACCTCGGGGCGGGGCGGTTCACCGCGATCATGGGGCCGAGCGGCTATGGCAAGTCGACGCTCATGCACTGTGCGGCCGCGCTGGACCGGGCCGACTCCGGCAGCGTGCGCATCGGTGACCATAACCTCTCGTCGCTGGGCGACAAGGCGCTGACCCGACTGCGCCGCGACCGGATCGGCTTCGTCTTCCAGGCCTACAACCTGGTTCCGACGCTCTCCGCCGAGGAGAACATCCGGCTGCCGCAGGCGATCGCCGGCCGCAAGCCCGACCCGCAGTGGTACGACGAGGTCGTCGACACCGTGGGTCTGCGCGACCGGCTGACCCACCGGCCGAACGAGCTCTCCGGCGGGCAGCAGCAG
>JAHEXO010000005.1:0-2010 GCA_023252065.1 Nocardioides sp.
TCCGGCGGGTCATCAGATAGCTGTACGGCGACTCGCCGTAGGCCCGCTTGAACTCGCGGCTGAGGTGACCGGCCGACATGTGCGCGCCCCGGGCCAGCGCCTCCACGTCGAGCGGCTGCGCGTAGTCGCGGTCCATCCGGTCGCGCACGCGCCGCAGCCGCTCCAGGTCGCGCAGGCGCTGGTCGTCGGCCGAGGTGGTCACGCCCACGATCGTGCCACGTCGCCTCCGTCCGGGCCCGAACGGACAGCGCGTGGGGGACCTTCGGCCCGGTCGCGCCGGTGCTGCCCGGCCCTAGCGTGGAACCCACGTGGAGGGACTCGTCCGATGACCGATTTCATGCTCAACACCGATGCGTTCGCCTATGCCATGGAGGCCGACGCCCGCCTGCGCTCCACCGTGGTCTCGATCGTGATGCTCGACCGTTCGCCGGACTGGGACGTGCTGGTCGACCGCTTCGAGCGGGTCTCGCGGCAGATGCCTATGTTCCGGCAGCACGTCGTACCGACGATCCCGCCGGCGCCGCCGCGCTGGGTCTACGACCCCGACTTCGACCTCCGCTTCCACCTGCGCCGAGTGATCGCACCCGCGCCGGGCACGATGGAGACGGTCCTGGAGATGGCGCGCAACGCCGAGATGGCGGAGTTCGACCATGCGCGGCCGATGTGGACCGTCACCCTGGTCGACGGGCTCGCCGACGGCGCGGCCGCCGTCGTGGTCAAGCTCCACCACTCGCTGGCCGACGGCATCGGGGCGATGCAGATCGCGATGCTGGTCTTCGACCTGCAGCCCGAGCCGACCGACCGCGGCCCCCTCCCACCGGTGCCTCCCGCTCCGGAGACCGGACCGCTGGACCGCTACCGCCACGCCCTCGAGTACGACGTGGCGCTGGCCGGCAAGCTGGCCAAGGTCGCCACCCTCGGCAGCGCGAAGGCACTGCTGGGCGGGGTCCGCGACCCGCTGAACGCGGCCCGCACGGCGGCAGCCACCACGGCCTCGATCTACCGCACAGTGCGCCCGATCAACACCACGTCGTCGCCGATCATGACCGGCCGCCGAATGACCCGCGAGCTGGGCGTGCACACGGTGCCGCTCGCGCCGCTCAAGGACGCCGCCCACCGCAGCGGGGCCCGACTCAACGACGCGTTCCTGGCCGGCGTCACCGGCGGCCTCCGGCTCTACCACGAGCACCACGGCGCCCCGGTCGACGAGCTGCACGTGACGATGCCGATCAGCATCCGCTCCGACGGTGACGCCGAGGGCGGCAACCGGATCACCCTGATGCGCTTCCAGGTGCCGGTCTCGGTCGCCGACCCAGGGGACCGCGTGCGGGAGACCCGGGTGCGCGCCAGGGCCGCGGCCCAGGAGCCGTCGCTGCCCCTGACCCAGATGATCGCCGGCGGGCTCAACCTGCTGCCGCGCTGGTACGTCGGCTCGATCCTGCGGCACGTCGACTTCCTGGCCAGCGACGTGCCGGGCCTCCCGGTGCCGGTCTGGGTCGGCGGTGCGCTGGTGACGATGCAGTACGCCTTCGGCCCCACCATCGGCGCCGGCGTCAACGTCACCCTCGTCACCTACCAGGACACCTGCGCCCTCGGCATCAACGCCGACAGTGGCGCGATCCCCGACTTCGAGCTGTTCCGGGACTGCCTGGTCGCCGGGTTCGACGAGGTGCTCGCCCTCGGGGTGACCCCGGGCTAGGCGAAATACGCCGATTGGAGTAGGACCGCGGACGCCTCGGCCTCGACCGACCCGCAGGGCCAGGTGCTGAGCTATGCCTTCGACTTCGGTGACGGCACGAAGGTCGGCCCTCAGGTCGGTGCGACCGCCCAGCACACCTACTCGACGGCGGGCACGTTCACGGTGAAGGTGACCACCACCCATACGTCCGATCTGTCGAGCTCGGCCACGGCCATCGTCACGGTGAACTCCGGGCCGGCGTACGTCGGCCGCGTGCCCACTGCTTCGTCGGCGACGGCGAGCAGGACAGCAGTGGTGACGCTGACCGCCCC
>JAHEXO010000005.1:2020-16107 GCA_023252065.1 Nocardioides sp.
GAGCCAGGGGAGCAGCAAGAAGGTGTCGGCCACCGACAGCGCAGGGGATCTCTACTCCGTCGCCCTCGAACAGATCGACAGCACGGGGCCGAGCTGTCCCTGCTCTACACCAGGGCGACCCAGGCGATGGTCGCGGGCAGCACGATCACGGTCTCGTTCCCGGCCAGCACCACCTACCGGATCACCGCGGACGAGCTCACGGGCGTGACCACGCTCGACCGGACCTCGGCGGCGACCGGACGTACCTCGACGTTCCCTCCGGCGCGACCCGGACGACGGCGGCAGCGCGTGAGCTTGACCGGAGGCCGAAAGTCGGCCTGCGGGAGGTAGCTCGACCCAAGACCACCGTCACCCCCTATCTCGTCTGAAACGGCGACCCGCGGCGACCGTGTCTGGTCCGCGTGGTTTCGAGACGGTCGCCAGCGCGACCTCCTCAGCCATCGGAGCCTTCCCCCGCGACCTCCTCGATCGGGGGAGCTGCCCGCGGCCTCCTCACGGAGCAGAGCTGGCCCGAACACCTCGACCGGCCCGGCATCCCGGCGCGACTGCGTGCCACTGGCGGTCCCGGGCGGGACCTTCGGCCCGTGCTCGTCCACGGCCGCCGTCCTAGCGTGGAAAACACATGTGGTGGAGCCATCGATGCCGCCACCGGAGGGGAACGACATCATGACCAGCACCGTCGACCGCCCCGTCGAGACCGACCAGGTCGAGGCCGCCCATGAGCCCTTCGAGGGCCTTCCCGGTGACCGCCTGGACGCCGTCGACGACCTCGTCAGCCGGGCCACCGTGGCGGCGGAGGCCTTCCGTGCCCTCGACCAGAAGCAGGTCGACGCCATCGTGGCCGCGATGGTCCGGGCCGGCGTACGGGCCGCGCCCGAGCTGGCGGCACTGGCGATCGAGGAGACCGGCTTCGGCGTGTTCGAGGACAAGGTCGTCAAGAACTACGTCGCCACCGAGTTCCTCTCCGACTACCTGCGCGACCAGCGCACGGTGGGCGTCGTCGAAGAGGACGCCGAGCACGGCATCGTCCGGGTCGCCGAGCCGATCGGCGTGGTGCTCGCGATCACGCCCGTGACGAACCCGACCTCGACCGTGCTCTACAAGGCGATCGTCGCGGCCAAGACCCGGAACGCGGTGATCTTCCGGCCCTCGCCGTACGCCGTGAGGTGCTGCGAGCGCAGCGTCGAGATCCTGCGCGAGGCTGCCGAGGCGGCCGGCCTGCCGCCCGGTGCCCTCCAGGTCAGCCCGGACGCCGAGCACGCGGTCACCCACTACCTCTTCAAGCACCCGGCAGTGGACTTCATCTGGGTCACCGGCGGACCGAAGATCGTCGCCTTGGCCAACGCCGCCGGCAAGCCCGGTCTGAGCGTCGGGCCGGGCAACGCGCCGATCTACGTCCACCGCACCGCCGACCTGAAGGGCGCGGTCGTCGACATCTTGATCTCCAAGACCTTCGACGCCTCCGTGATCTGCCCGGCCGAGCAGACCTGCATCGTCGACGAGGACGTCGCCGACGCGATGGTCGCGGAGTTCGAGCGGATGGGTGCCCACCTGCTCACTCCCGAGCAGGTCGACCTGCTGGTCGCGTTCGCCTTCGGCGCGGGCGATGCGGTGAACATGGCAGCCCTGGGCCAGCAGGCACCCGAGCTGGCTGCCCGTGCCGGCTTCGAGGTCACACCCGAGACCAAGGTCCTGCTCGCCCCTCTGCCGACGGACCTCGACGAGCTCGGGGCGCACCCGCTGGTGCGCGAGAAGCTGATGCCCGTGCTCGGCCTGGTGCGGTCGCCGGACGTCGCGCATGGAGTCGCCGCGTCCGTCCTGGTCACCGAGCACGGTGGCCTCGGGCACACCTCCGCCGTCTACGCACGTGACCCCGAGGTCGTCGACGCGTTCGCGAAGGCGGTCCGCACCGGACGCATCCTGGTCAACGCGCCCACCGCCGTAGGTGCCCTGGGCGGGGTCTACAACAACCTGACGCCCACCTTCTCCCTCGGCTGCGGCACCTGGGGCGGCTCGACCACGACGGAGAACGTCAACGTGCACCAGCTGCTCAACATCAAGACCGTCTCCCACCGCCGCACACCCCCGCAGTGGTTCCGCGTGCCGTCGACGACGTTCTTCAACGCCGGCGCCCTCGACAACCTGCGCGAAGTCGAGTGCGAGGTCGCGGTCATCGTCACCGACCCCGACAGCGACGCGCGCGGCGTGACCGACCTGGTCCGGGAGAAGCTCCCGACCAGCCACGTCCACGTCTTCAGCGAGGTGCTGCCCGAGCCCGACGAGCACGTCGTACGACGCGGGGTCGAGGTGCTCGACCGGGTGCGGCCCGACACGATCGTCGCCGTCGGTGGTGGCTCCGTCATCGACGCGGCCAAGGCGATGCGGCTCTTCCACGAGCACCCCGAGCAGCGCCTCGATGAGCTCGCCCTGCCCTTCCTCGACCCGCGCAAGCGGATGGCGGCGTTCCCGCAGGACCCGCACACCGTGCGTCTGGTTGCGGTGCCGACGACCTCCGGGACCGGCTCGGAGGTCTCCCCGGCCGCGGTGCTGACGGTGGGGGAGCGCAAGGAGACCCTCGTCGACTACTCCCTGGTGCCCGACGTGGCCGTGGTCGACCCGTTGCTGGCGGTCTCGATGCCACGCTCGGTCACGGTCGACAGCGGGATCGACGCCCTCACCCACGCCCTCGAGGCTGTGGTGTCGATCTTCGCCTCGCCCTACACCGACGCCTTCTGCGTGCAGGCCGCACGGCTGATCTTCGACGCGCTGCCGACAGCAGCCGACGACCCAGAGGACCTTGCCGCGCGCACCGACATGGCCAACGCCGCCACCCTGGCCGGACTCGCGTTCTCCAACGCGTTCGTCGGCACCAACCACGCCCTGGCCCACGCGGTCGGCGCGCGGTTCGGGATCCCGCACGGCCGCGCCAACGGGATCTTCCTGCCGCACCTGCTGCGCTACAACGCGGGTCTGCCCAGCAAGTTCATGCCGGCGCCCGGCTACTCGGCGTACGTCGCGCCCGACAAGTACGCCCAGCTCGGCCGGGTGATCTTCGGCGGGCGTTCGCCCGAGGAAGCGCGGAGCCGCCTCTTCGACGGCGTGGAGGCACTGCTCGACCGGCTGGCGATGCCGCGCACGCTGGCCGAGGCAGGTGTCTCGCGCGAGGAGTTCGACGCGGCGCTGCCCGAGCTCGCGATGACCGCGTTCGGCGACCTCAGCAACCGGACGAACCCACGGATGCCGTTGGTCACCGAGCTCACTGCCCTCCTCCGGGCGGGCTACGAAGGGAGGGAACCTGATGCCCACTGACCATGCGCAGCAGACGATCGAGGTGGCGGCGCCGTTCGACAAGGTGCTGGCCACGATCCGCGACGTCGAGAGCCAGGTGGACTGGATCCCCGAGATCCTCGAGGCCGAGCTGCTCGAGGTCTATGAGGACGGCGGTCTCCCCGCGACGGCTCGCTTCAAGGCCTCGGCCACCGTCGGCACCGACCGGTACACGCTCTCCTACGAGCACGGCGACGAGACGATGAGCTGGACGATGGTCGAGGGTCACCTGCAGACGGGGCAGGAAGGTCTCTACACCCTGCGCGAGCTCGACCCGCAGACCACGTCGGTGACCTACGACCTCACCATCCACCACAACCTGCCGCTGCCCGGGTTCGTCCGCAACAAGGTGATCAAGGGCCTGGTCAACAACACCCTCACCGGGTTGAAGGCGCACCTCGAGGACTGAGCTCCCGCGCGGGCAGGAGTCCCCACGCCACGAGCCCCAGGCCGAGCACGACGCAGATGGGCTGGAGCGGGCTGAGTTCCCGGATGACCAGGACCTCCACGACGATCCAGCCCACGAGCAGCACGCCGGACAGCAGGCTCATCCGGGCCGCGCGAGGATCGTGACGCCACGCCAGTACGGCGGTCGTGCAGGTCGGCACGCCGACGACCAGCAGCAGCGCGAGCCCACCGAGCAGCGTGCTGTCGAAGGGGAGCCGCGCACGGAGCTCGTCGACACCCGGGAGGAAGCCGACGACGAGCCCGGCGGCGCCGTAGCACGCCGAGACGGCGATGCCGGCGGCGTAGACCGCCAGTCCGCGTCCGGGGCTGTGGGGTGCCACGCGACCACCCTGCGGCGGTGTCCGGCGATGCGGCCAGGGTCGGAAGTCACCGGGTCCGGGATCACCGACCTCGCTGTCTCGTCACTGCCCCGGACGACTGCGGACCAACGCGGACCGAGACAGGCACTTCGCCCCGAGACGGGCGTCCGGCGCCGGTGCTCCACTGGAAGCGTGTCCAGGCCTCGTCACGGGGTTGCCTTGGCCGGCGTTCTGGCTGCTGGGTCTCTGGCGTTCGCCGGCAACCCCTTGACGCCCTCGATGCCCGGCTCGCAGGTGGGAGCCGGGGCCGCACCGGTGGCCGCACCGGCGGTCGTGGCCGGACGGGTGATCGCCCCGAGGGCACTACGTCGTCCCAACGTGCTGGTCATCACGGCCGACGACATGCGGGCTGACGATCTGCAGTGGATGCCCCGCACCCGCCATCTGCTGGCGGACCGTGGGATCACGTTCCGCAACTCGTTCGCCCCGGATCCGCTGTGCGCCCCGTCGCGGGCGAGCTTCCTGACCGGCAGGTACGTCCACAACCACCGGGTCCTGGGCATCGAGCGACCCTACGGGTTCCGCTCCTTCAATGACTCCTCGACGCTGGGCACTCGGCTGCGTCGCGCCGGCTACCGCACCGCGCTGGTGGGCAAGTACGTCAACGGCTACGGCGAGGCGCGCACGTTCCGCCGTCACCAGCCGTCACTGTCGTACGTCCCTCCCGGATGGACGCAGTGGTGGGGGTCGGTGTGGAGGTCCGACCAGTGGCCGGGGGGTGGCACCTACGACTACGAGCACCTGACGTCCAACGTGAACGGTCGGCTCCGCACCTGGCCCGGCCGCTACACCACCGACGTGACCGCTGGTCAGACCCAGGACCTGGTGCGGCGCTTCGGCAGCGCGTCGCCGAAGCGTCCGTGGTTCATCTGGTGGACCCCGGTGGCGCCGCATGCCGGTGTGCCGAACGAGTCCGACGACCCCGGCACGATCCCACGCTCCGACGGGACGCCCGAGCTCTGGGCGACCCCTGCCCGACCGGCGTGGGTCGAGCATCGCTTCGACGCGGTGATCACCCACGGCGCCGGAACGCCTCCGAACCGTTCGGCCGAACGGGATGTCTCGGACAAGCCCCACTACATCCGGGCCTACCCGCCGCTCAGCGCGCTCGAGAAGCGTGCCGAACGCGACGTCACGCGGCAGCGCGCGGAGGCGCTGTACGTGCTCGACGTCCAGATCGGCCACACGCTCACGACACTGCGCCGCTCCGGCCAGGCCTCCCGGACGATCGTGGTGCTCACCTCCGACAACGGCTACTACCTCGGTGAGCACCGCAAGCGCATCGGCAAGACCACGCTCCACGAGCCCTCCATCCGGGTGCCGCTGCTCGTGGCCGGACCCGGGATCCCGCACGGTGTCCGCTACGACCCCGCCACCGTCGAGGACCTGGCAGTGACGGTGGCCGGCTGGGCGGGGACCTCGCTGGTTCGCGCCGACGGCCACAGCCTCCAGGGCACCATCGCCCACGGCGACCGAGGATGGACGCGGCCGGTGGTCCTGGAGGGGCTCATCACCACGTCGGCGTACTCCACCGGAACCGCGGGTCGCGCGCTCATGCGAGGACTGGACACCAGCGGCATCCGGACCGGCCGCTACGCCCTGATCCGGTACTCCACCGGCGAGACCGAGGTCTACGACCTCTCCCGCGACCCGCTCGAGCTCCACAGCCTGTCCGGCCCCCGGTCGGAGGACCTGCGACGACTGCTGACCCGGACCTGGCGGCAGTACGCCGCGTGCGCAGGAGCGCAGTGCCGGGCCACGTTGCCAGCCGAGCTGCGCACAGCCACCACGCAGAACCGGTGGATCGCCGATCACCAGAGCCAGGAGACGCACCGCTACTACCACTACTGACGTGACGGTCCGCTGCTACGGGAAGTGTCTCCAGTGCCCTTCGGAGACGACCTCGACGGTGCCGTCGACCACCTTGATCGCCGTCGCGTCGTCCATCGCGTACGCCGGACCGCCGATGCCCGCCGCCCACTGCTCGGCCTCGGCCATGGAGTTGCCCGGCATGCCGTCCTGAGCCAGGTGGGGGCAGATCGAGAAGTCGACGAGTCCCAACGTGCTGTCGTCACCGGTCGGCGGTCGCCACTGGATGAAGTCGTCCCCGACCCTGGGGGTCAGCACCATGCTCCCGGCGCTCAGTCCTACCCACACCGTCTCGCTCAGCGAGGGCAGCAGGTCGACCAGTCCGCACTCCCTCATCCAGTGGCACAGGTAGAGGACGTCACCGCCGCCCACCAGCAGGACGTCGGTCTCCTGGACGAGGGGCACCCAGCGCTCGCGTTCGATGCTGGGCAGCGCTGTGAGCTCCAGCACGCCGACGGACTTCCAGCCCAGCTCGACCATGGGGTTCTCGGAGCCACCGCTGATGAACTCCCAGGCCCTGACGCCGGGGCCGACCCGAGGGTGCCCGTACGACGCGGTGGGGATGCACAGGGCCGTGGAGTCCGCGATCGGCTTCCCGAGCAGCTCGACCAACGCCTCGGTGATGCTGGCGTTCGTGACGCCGCCGGACGTGAGCAGAAGCTTCATCAGGCCTCCCGATTCGACCGCGACCACCGGTCCGACGTACGGACAAGACTCTCGCCGCGACACGCATCGCGGCGGGACACGTGACCCTAGCAAGGGCCGAGCGCCGCGTCGGACGAGCAATACGCTGCCGGTGTGCTCGACGACGCGCTCCTCGCCGACTGGTGCCTGCGTCACTTGGGTGCGCCGGTCGAGCGGGTGCTCTTCCGCTCCGGGTTCCTCTCCGAGGTGGTGGGGGTCGAGCTGTCGAGTGGCCTGCGGGCCGTGGTGAAGGCGCGACCGTTCGAGCCTCGGCTCACGGCCTGCCTGCAGGTGCAGGCCGAGCTGGCTCGCGCGGGCTTCCCGTGCCCCGAGCCCCTGACCGAGGTGACGCGGGTGCACGGTCTGGCGCTCACGGCCGAGACGGAGGTGTCCAGCGGCAGTCCCCTGCCCACCGAGGCGGGCGCGGCGCCCTTCGCTGCCCTTCTCGCTCGGCTGATCGCCTCGGCGCCCGCCCCGGCCGCCGTCCCCGACCTGACGCCCTCGCCGCCGTGGACGGCCTGGGACCACCCCGGACGACGACTGTGGCCCGACCTCGACGAGCACGGCCAGGACCTCAATCTCGTCGGCGGCCCCGAGTGGGTCGACGACGTCGCTCGTCGGGTGCGAGAGCGGCTGACCTCGACGGGGGCGCGGGTGTGTGTCGGCCACGGTGACTGGGAGGCCCAGAACATCCGATGGACCGGCCGCGACGCAGTGGTCGTCCACGACTGGGACAGCGTCATCGCCCAGCCCGAGACCGCGGTCGTGGGCCTGGCCGCTGCCATGTGGCCCCGCGAGGAGGGGCCGGACGTGGGCACCGCCTCGGTGGAGCAGACGGCGGACTTCATCGCCGGCTACCAGGTCCATGCAGGGCGGGAGTGGTCCCTGTCGGAGACTCGGGACGCCTGGGCTGCGGGGCTGTGGCTTCGGCTCGTCTACGCCAAGCAGGACGTGGCCGAGGGCGGGCGGGAGCAGGTGGACCGCCTCGCCACGGAGATCGACGAACGGCTCGACCGTGCTGGGATGGAGCGTGCCTGAGGTGCAGCTGCCGACCGTGGAGATGCTGTGGGAGTCGCAGGACCCCGGCCGAGCGCTCGAGGAGCGGTTCGGCTTCGCGGACGCCGGGTCGGCCGGCGGCTGGGTGGCCGCCATGCTGCAGGACCACTGGGGCATCCGGATCGGTGCCTGCGAGCGGATCGTGATCAGCGACCGCAACGCGCTGGCCTGGGTCACGGCTCCGTCCGGTCGGCTGGTGGCGAAGTGGTCGGTCGCGCCCGCGCGGTTCCCGCGCCTGTCGCAGGTGGCCGAGCTCACCCGGTGGCTGGACGGCCTCGGGCTACCGGTGTCAGCCCCGGTGCCTGCCGCGGACGGCTGTCTTCAGGTGGAGCTCGAGGGCGTCTGGCTGTGTCTCCAGCGCGTCGTACCGGGCGAGCTCCTCGATGTAGGGCATCCCGGCCAGGTGTGGGCCGCCGGCGTGGTCCTGGCCCGGCTCCACCACGCTCTCGCGGACTACCCGGGCACCGACCGGATCGTCCCACCGGACGAACGGCCGGAGCCCTTGCCCGCTCGCATCAGAGGCTGGCTCGGCTCGGCCGGCGAGCAGGTGCCCGAGACGGGCCGCACCACCTTGCGGCGGCTCGTGGACGACGCGCCGCTGGACCTGCTGGCCACACAGCTGGTCCACGGCGACTACCGCTCGGCGAACATCCTGTGCACCGGCGCCGAGGTCGCCGCCGTCCTCGACTTCGAGGAAGCCAGGCTCGACCCCTGCATCGACGAGCTGGCGCGGTCGGCCGTCATGCTCGGGACGCGTTTCCGGGACTGGGGGCCGGTCACGAGCGACGTGCATGAGAGGTTCCGCGCGGGTTACGAGTCCGTACGCCGGTTGACCGCGCCCGAGGCGAGCTGGTGGGACACCCTCGTGCTCTGGTACTCGCTGGTGCTTCTGCCGACCGACGCGCTCCGGGCATCACCCGCCGCTGTCGACCCTCGCCCACCGCCCGCCGAGGCGAGCTCCTGCGGCGACGATGCCCCCTGACGACACCACCGCCCCCACCAGGCTCCAGGGGTGGTCGGGCCGGGCACAGGGCGATGGCTCGACCACGACACTCGTCTCGCGAGCGAGGGTGTGGCCTCGACGGCGGCCCCGGTACAGCAGCACGGCCGTACTGATGCAGCCGACCGCCACCCAGAAGATGACCCACTCCACCACGCGTCCGCCCCTTGTCTCAGCCAGCCACGACATACGCCGCGGAGCTGGGGAGCCTCAGCATCCCGTCGACGGAGATGCGCGACGTGGCCTGTCGGAATGCTCTCTCAGCTGCACACTGCACGTCGGCTGTCTGGGCCACGAACGTCTGACCGATCGTCGCCACGCCCCCGGCGACGCCGGCCCAGAGCGCGTCGACCGAGATGTGCCAGTCCCACGTCAGCTGGGTGGCGATGATCGTCTGCAGACCCGCTACCTCGGCAAGGCCCGCGAGCCCGTCGACCGACCGTTCGAAGTCGAGCGTAGGGTCCAGGCGTTGCCCTGGGACCGGGATGACTCCCGCCGAGCCGAAGACGTCGCGGAGCAACGCGGCCCAGGGAGGCGAGTCCGAGGTCCAGATCGTTGCGCCCATCCGCCCTCCTGGTCGCAGTACGCGTGCCAACTCGCTCATGGCCGCCCGAGGGTCGTCCACGTGGTTGATCACGAAGTTGGCCGTCACGGCATCGAACCGATCGTCCCCGAAGGGCAGATCGGGAAGGGAGGCCTCGATCACCGATCCGGGTACGGCGGTCGCGGACATGGCGGCCATGTCAGGGTCCGCGTCCACCGCCACCGCCACTCGACCCATCGCGGCCGCACGTCGGGCCAGCGCACCGGTCCCCGACCCGACATCGAGAAGATCCCGACCCGACGCATCGGCGAGCAGTCGCTCGACTGTGCCTTCACAGAGCGACGCGAAGGAAATCCGGTACGCCTCGGACACGCCGTTCCACCTGCTCACACGGGTAGCGAACCAGACGTGCTCACGTGCACCACCCTCGTGCCACCCCTCAGCGCACGTGGGTGCGGCTCACCGGCGAGGATTCAGGACGCGTCGGCCTGGTCGTAGGCGACCCACCGCGCGCCGTACCGGATGCCCTCGGCGACGGCCCCGATGAGGCTCAGCGCGGCGGCGATGCCGATGCACACGAACCCGAGGAAGGCCAGGGTCGATCCCAGGGCGACCCCGACTCCGCCCGCGACGCCGAGGCAGAAGCCCACCATGATCAGGTTCCACGGGCTCGTCTCCGGCTTCCGGGGCCGAGCCTCGCGGCGGTGGTGCGTGGACCCCGCGCTCGACGGCGGCAGCGACCGTCGCCCTTTCGGCGAGGTCTGGATCGGCGGCAGCGCCGCCTCTTCTTCGATGGTTCTGGTTGTCGTGCTCATGGCTCTCCCCGGGGGTAGGTCTGACGGCGGGCAGGTCCGCAGCCGAAACCGTGTGCGCCGCTCCATGAATGAGACGGGGTTTTACCACCGACGTGACGTGACGGGCGGGCTCGGTCTCGCGCGTTCACGCACACGCCGACGGCCCCGGCGGGTGTGCAGGCGGGGTGTGGGGCGCGGCGTCGAGCAAGCCGACCGCGGTGCGGCTTGCACGCCCGCTATTCAGTGATACTATCTACCAGTAGTCAGTGACACTGAGTAGACGAAGGGAGGTGGGTCCGATGGGCAAGCAGACGACCGAGATGCTCAAGGGCACGCTGGAGGGCATCGTGCTCGCGATCCTGTCCGGTCGGCCCGCCTACGGCTACGAGATCACGGCCTGGCTGCGCGAGCAGGGCTTCTCCGACATCGCGGAGGGCACCGTCTACGCGCTGCTGATCAGGATCGAGCAGCGCGGTCTCGTCGACGTGGAGAAGGTCCCGTCCGAGAAGGGCCCGCCGCGCAAGGTCTACACGCTCAACGCTCAAGGACAGCAGTACCTCGACGAGTTCTGGAGGACCTGGAGCTTCCTCTCAGAACGCCTCGGACAGCTCCGCGAAGGAGGCCGATAGACATGGCCGCAAAGTGGTTCGAGCTGGTCACCGGCTCGCTCGATCAGAAGAAGCACTACCGGCAGTACGTCGCGCGCATCGACGCCCTGCCCGAGCCCTACGACGCGGTCGCGAAGGCTCTCCAGCGATACCTCACCTTCTACGGCGGCATCGTCGACGGTGAGACCTCGCTGAAGATGCTCAGTGACTTCGTCGACCTCTGGGAGCGCGCGGCGGCCGACGGTACGTCGGTGCGCGCGATCGTCGGGGACGACCCGGTCGAGTTCGCGGAGGCCTTCGCCGACGCCTACTCGGGCCGGCAGTGGATCGACAAGGAGCGGGCGCGCCTGGTCAAGGCGGTCGCCGCGGTCGAGGCGGTCGAGGACGCCGAGCGAGGTGAGCGGGGATGAGTGCCGACACGATGATCCGGGTCCAGGGGCTGGAGAAGTCCTACCACGACGTGCCCGTGCTCCGCGGTGTCGACTTCGACGTGGAGCGCGGCACCATCTTCGCCCTGCTCGGCTCCAACGGGGCCGGCAAGACCACGATCGTCAGGATCCTCTCGACGCTGCTCAAGGCCGACGCCGGCACGGCCATGGCCGGCGGCTACGACGTCGCCACCCAGCCGGCGCGGGTGCGGGAGTCGATCAGCCTCACCGGCCAGTTCGCCGCCGTCGACGACACCCTCACCGGGAGGGAGAACCTCGTGCTGGTGGCCCGGCTGCGACACCTCGAGGGGGCGGCCCGCATCGCCGACGACCTCCTGGCCCGCTTCCAGCTCACCGACGCCGCCGAGCGCCGGGTCGCGACGTACTCCGGAGGGATGCGCCGTCGCCTCGACATCGCGATGAGCCTGATCGGTGACCCGCCGGTGATCTTCCTGGACGAGCCGACCACCGGGCTCGATCCCCAGGCGCGGCTCGAGGTGTGGAGGTGCGTCGAGGAGCTCGCCGGGCACGGTACGACGGTGCTGCTCACCACGCAGTACCTCGACGAGGCAGAGCACCTCGCCGACCGGATCGCGATCCTCCACCAGGGACGCATCATCGCCGACGGGACCCTCGCCGAGCTGAAGCGGCTGCTCCCGCCGGCGACCGTCGAGTACGTCGAGCGCCAGCCGACCCTGGAAGACGTCTTCCTCGCCGTCGTCGGCCACGGCGACGGCGCGGACCGCACACTCACCACCACACGCACTCGGGAGGGAACGCCATGACCAGCCACTTCTTCGGCGACACCGCCGTCCTGCTCGGACGGTCGCTGCGTCACATCACGCGCAGCCTCGACACCGTCCTCACGGTCGCGATCATGCCGATCGCCCTCATGCTGATGTTCGTCTACGTCTTCGGCGGTGCGATCGACACCGGGTCGCAGCACTACGTGGACTACCTGCTGCCCGGCATCCTGCTGATCACCATCGCGACCGGCATCTCCTACACGGCGTACCGCCTCTTCATGGACCTCAAGAGCGGGATCTTCGAGAGGTTCCAGTCGATGCCGATCGCACGCTCGAGCATGCTCTGGGCGCACGTGCTGACCTCGGTGGTCTCCACCCTCGTCTCGGTCGTGCTGGTCGTGCTGGTCGCCGTCCTGATGGGGTTCCGGTCGTCGGCCGGCGTGCTGGCCTGGCTGGCTGTCGCGGGCATCCTCGTGCTGTTCACCCTGGCCCTGACCTGGCTCGCCGTCATCGCCGGCCTGTCCGCGAAGACGTTGGACGGCGCGGGCGCGTTCTCCTACCCGCTGATCTTCCTGCCGTTCGTCAGCTCGGCCTTCGTGCTCACCCGGACGATGCCCGGCCCGGTGCGGTTCTTCGCCGACCACCAGCCGGTGACCTCGATCGTCAACACCGTCCGTGAGCTGCTCAGCCAGCAGCCGGTCGGCGCCGACCTCTGGCTCGCCCTCGCCTGGTGCCTCGGTCTCCTGGTCGCCGCCTACGCCCTCGCCATGGCGGCCTACCACCGCAGGTTCGCCTGAGGCCGGCTCCCGACGACGCGTGGCCTGAGTTCGGGTGCTGTCAGGTTGCTGGTGGTGCGCCGACCGGCCGGTGTTCAGGTGGCGTTCATGTCCACGCTCTTACGTTGCCAGTATGGGTAGTCGCGAGGGACAGTCGTAGGGCTCGGCGAGTCCCGTGAGGCGTCGCTGCATCCTTCACGTCGGAGTGCCGAAGACCGGCACGACGCACCTCCAGGACGTCTTGTGGGGATCGACCCCGCAGCTGCGGGAGCAGGGGTTCCGCATGGCGATGGGGAGCGTCGACGACCACTTCTTCCTCACGCTGGCCCTGCGGACCAGGCTCGACCCTGCGGTCGACTCGCCCGAGGCCCTCGACGTCGTACGACGTCTGCGCCGTGACGTCCACAGCTCACGGCCCGAGCACCTGATCGTCTCGCACGAGCTCCTCGCCCCGGTCTCGCAGGGCCACATCGACGAGCTGATGGACCTGCTCGGCGATCTCGAGGTGCACGTCGTGGTGACCGCTCGCGATCTCGCCCGCCAGATCCCCGCCGAGTGGCAGCAGCAGGTCAAGACCCGGGCCCAGGCGCCGTACTTCCGGTTCGTGGACCGAGTGGTGAGCGGTCAGAACGACGCCTTCTGGTCGGCCCAGGACCTGGCCGCGGTGGCCGGTCGTTGGGGCCGCGGTCTGCCGCCGGAACGGGTGCACATCGTCACCGTGCCTCCTGCGGGCTCACCGCGCGAGGTGCTGCTCGCCAGGTTCTGCGACGCCGTCGGGCTGAGCCCGGACGGCCTGAACCTGGAGCGGGCGCGACTCAACGAGTCCATCGGCTTCGAGCAGACCGAGCTCCTGCGCCGGGTCAACATCGCCCTCGGTGACCGTCTCCCGCACGTGAGGAGCGGCTACGGCGGCACCGTGAAGTTCGGGTTCGCCGAGCAGGTGCTCGCGCAGCAGGTAGCGCGACAGCGGCTCCGGCTGCCGCAGCAGTACTGGGGCTGGTGCATCGGCGCGGCGAAGGAGATGGTGGTGCATCTCGAGCACGCCGGGTACGCCGTGCACGGCGACCTCGACGACCTCATCCCGCATCCCGCCGGTGCCGCCGAGCCCTACCGTCCGACCGATGCCGAGGTGGCCGCGGCAGCAGTGGAGGCGATCGCGACCATGCTCGACGAGCAGCACTCACGCGAGCTCCGGGCCGGGCGACGCCACCACGTCATGGAGGGCGCGGCGAGGCTGACCCGCGGCGTACGACGATCGGTCGGGCGCGCGGCCAGGAGGATCGGTGCCTGAGGCCGGCTCGACTCGGGTGTGGGCGGAGGTCGGGGGCGCCGATCCCACCACGGACCGGGTCCACTTCCTGATGTACGACGCGACCGGGTACGGCGGTGTCGCCCGGACCGTCACCCGACTGGCCGGGCACCTCGCAG
>JAHEXO010000215.1 GCA_023252065.1 Nocardioides sp.
GACCCCGAAGCCACCGTCGGGATGCTCCAGCAGGAGCCGCCGCTGACGGAGGGCAAGACCGTCCTGGAGAACGTCGAGGAGGCCGTGGCCGAGACGCACGCCAAGATGGCCCGCCTCGACGAGCTCTACCTGATGATGGGCGACCCCGACGCCGACCAGGACAAGGTCGCCACCGAGGCCGGCGACCTCCAGAGCGAGCTCGACGCGGCGAACGTGTGGGATCTCGACAGCCGGCTCGACCAGGCGATGGACGCCCTGCGCTGCCCGCCTCCCGATGTCCTGGTCGACAACCTGTCCGGTGGCGAGCGCCGTCGCGTCGCGCTGTGCAAGCTCCTGCTCCAGCAGCCCGACCTCCTGCTCCTCGACGAGCCCACCAACCACCTCGACGCCGAGTCCGTGCAGTGGCTCGAGGGCCACCTCGCGTCCTACCCCGGCTGCGTGCTGGCCGTGACCCACGACCGCTACTTCCTCGACAACGTCGCGCAGTGGATCCTCGAGCTCGACCGCGGCAAGGCCCACCCCTACGAGGGCAACTACTCCACCTACCTCGAGACCAAGCAGGAGCGGCTCAAGATCGAGGGGGCCAAGGACGCCAAGCGCGCCAAGATGCTGGAGCGCGAGCTGGAGTGGGTGCGGTCCAACCCCAAGGCCCGCCAGGCCAAGAGCAAGGCGCGACTGTCCCGCTACGAGGAGATGGCCGCCGAGGCCGACCGCAACCGCAAGATCGACACCGCCGAGATCAACATCCCGGCCGGACCCCGGCTCGGCGACGTCGTGCTCGAGGCGAAGGGCTTGGCCAAGGGCTTCGACGGTCGCACCCTGATGCACGACTTGTCCTTCACCCTGCCACGCGCCGGCATCGTCGGCGTGATCGGCCCCAACGGCGCCGGCAAGACCACCCTGTTCAAGATGATCATCGGCGAGGAGAAGCCCGACGACGGCGACCTGGTCGTCGGCAAGACCGTCAAGATCTCCTACGTCGACCAGAGCCGCGGTGGCCTCGACCCGCAGAAGAACGTCTGGGAGGTCGTCTCCGACGGACTCGACTTCATCAAGGTCGCCAACTTCGAGATGCCTTCGCGGGCCTACGTCGCCTCGTTCGGGTTCAAGGGCGCCGACCAGCAGAAGCGGGCCGGAGTGCTGTCCGGTGGCGAGCGCAACCGGCTCAACCTGGCGCTGACCCTGAAGATGGGCGGCAACCTCCTGATGCTCGACGAGCCGACCAACGACCTCGACGTGGAGACCCTTCAGTCACTGGAGGACGCGCTGCTGGAGTTCCCGGGCTGCGCCGTGGTCACCTCCCACGACCGCTGGTTCCTCGACCGCATCGCCACCCACATCCTGGCGTGGGAGGGCGACGACGACGACGACGCGAAGTGGTTCTGGTTCGAGGGCAACTTCGCGGCCTACGAGGAGAACAAGGTCGAGCGGCTCGGCATCGAGGCGGCCCGGCCCCACCGGGTCACCCACCGGCGACTCACGCGCGACTAGGTCGGTCCTCCGGCGCGGATGTCCGCCTCGGGGTGACAGGCGATCAGGTTGTCGCTGACGGCGTTCATGACCCGGCCCAGGGCCAGGAAGTCGTCCGGGCTCGCCAGGTCGACGATGTGCTCGCGCACGCCCTGCACGTGCACGTGAGCGGCGGCCTCCAGGACCGAGTACCCGTGGTCGGTCAGGCTGCAGATGATCCCCCGGCCGTCCTCGGGGGAGGACGCACGAACGACCAGCCCGGCGTTCTGCATGCGGGCCACCGTGTGCGTCACCCGGCTCCTGCTGTGGGCCAGGGCGTCGGCCAGCTGGGCCATCCGCATCTGGCGTCCGGGTCGCTCGGAGAGGCGCACCAGGATCTCGTACTCACCCAGCGACAGGTCGAACGCCCGCTGGAGGTCTTCGTCGAGCCGGTCGAACAGCAGCGTCACGCCCAGCACGAGTGCGCGCCACGACGCCTGCTGCTCGGTGTCGAGCCATCGGGTTCCCCGTCCCTCGCCCATACCGGAAGGGTAGCGAGGGAGGCGGGTGAAGCGGGGACGCGGCGCGTCGCTCAGGCGAGCCGCTCCACGATCAGCGCCATCCCCTGGCCGCCGCCCACGCACATCGTGATCAGGCCCGTGGACTTGTCGTGCCAGTCCAGCGAGTTCAGCATCGTGGCCTGGAGCCGGGCGCCGGTCATCCCGAACGGGTGCCCGACCGCGATCGCCCCGCCGTTGACGTTGAGCCGGTCGAGGTCGATACCGAGGTCCTGGTAGGACGGCACGACCTGCGCGGCGAACGCCTCGTTGATCTCCACGAGGTCGATGTCGTCGATGGTCATCCCCGCGTGGGCGAGCGCGCGCCGGGTGGCCTCGACCGGGCCGAGGCCCATGATCTCCGGCGACAGGCCACTGACGCCGGTGGCGACGATCCGGGCAAGGGGAGTGATCCCGAGCTCGGCTGCCTTGGCGTCGCTCATGACGACGACCGCGGCCGCCCCGTCGTTGAGCGGGCAGCAGTTGCCGGCGGTGACCACGCCGTCGGGGCGGAAGACCGGCTTCAGCCCGGAGACGCCCCCGAGGGTGACGCCGGCGCGCGGACCGTCGTCGGCGCTCACGACCGTGCCGTCGGGCGTGGTGACGGGAGTGATCTCGCGAGCCCAGAAGCCGTCGGCGTTGGCCTTCTCGGCGAGGTTCTGCGACCGGACGCCGAACTCGTCGAGCTCGAGGCGGGTCAGGCCGCGCAGGGTCGCGACGTTCTCCGCGGTCTGGCCCATCGCGATGTAGGCGTCGGGGAGCCCGCCGTCCGCCCGTGGGTCGTGCCACGTCTCGCCGCCCGAGCCGTGCTCGGCGCGGTCCTGGGTGCGGCCCTGGGCGTCGCCGAAGAGCGGGTTGCGGGTGTCGGGCCAGGAGTCGGAGCTGCCCTTGGCGTAGCGGGATACCGTCTCGACCCCGGCCGAGACGAACACGTCGCCCTCGCCGGCCTTGATCGCGTGGAACGCCATCCGCGTGGTCTGCACCGAGGACGCGCAGTAGCGGGTGATGGTCGCGCCGGGGACGTCGTCCATCCCGTTGATGACGTTGACGATCCGGGCCATGTTGAAGCCGCTCTCGCCGCCCGGGAGCCCGCAGCCGAGGTAGACGTCGTCGACGGCGTGCCGGTCGAGCGCGGGGACCGCGTCGAGTGCCGTGGCGATCATCTGCGCGGCGAGGTCGTCGGGCCGGACGTCCTTCAGCGAGCCCTTGCCGGCCCGGCCGATCGGGGAGCGGGCGGTGGCGACGATGACGGCTTCGGGCACGTGGAGCTCCGATCGAGGTCGGGATGCGGGGGCGTGCTCACCCTAGTCCGCCCATCAGGACCCCGATCGACTGGCGGACGAACGGCCGGCGCGAGCCCTCCGCCAGCGGCAGTGCCCGCAGCAGCACGCCGTCGAACGACGCGACCAGCGTGGCCGCCCGGGCCTCGCTGTGGTCCGTCCCACGCGCCTCCAGGATCGACGCCACCAGCTCGATCAGCCGCAGCTCGTTGTCGGCGAGGAGCTCGGCGAGCTCGGGGTCACGCGCCGAGGCCAGCGACAGCTCCATCCACGCGAGCAGCCGCTCGCGCTCGTCGAGCCGTCGCATGAAGAAGCTGGTCACGGTCTCGATCGCCTGGTCGTCCTCGAGCTGACAGGTGGCCAGGTCGCGGGCGAGGTTCTCGCAGTCGCCGGTGACGCCCTCCGCGACGTACGACGTGAGCGCCGCGACGAGGGCCTGGCGCGTGCGGAGGTAGGCCGAGCAACTGCCCTCGGGGAGCCCGGCCGCGCGGTCGACGGCTCGGTGGGTGAGCCCCTTGAGGCCCTGCTCGGCGACGACGCGCAGCGCTGCGCCGAGCAGCAGCTCCATGCGCGGGGAGCGCGCGGGCGACTCGGTCACGGGGGCGGCCTCCGGCTCGGGACGGTGTGACGCGCGAGACTACCCGCCGATTTGATCGGGAGGGGTCAGCGGCGTATCTTCTACATACGTAGAGATTCTACAGAAGTAGAAAGGACTCGACCATGACCCCCTACAGCACAGCCCTCGCCGTCTACCTCACCGTCTTCCTCGCGATCGCCCTCGTCGCCACCGTGGCCGCGCTCGGCACGGCCGCCGAGGTCGTCGTGCGCAGCCGCCGGGTCCGGCTGACCCGGCACGAGTGGCTGCGGGCCTTCTACGCCCCGCGGCTCGCGCTGCACCGCTGACCCTGCCGCTGACGCACGGCTGGCAGGATCGAGCCGTGCGCCACGTCTACGAGTGCCAGATGCGTCGGGCCGACCAGCACGGCGACACCGTCAGCAACGTCGCCTTCGTGGACTACCTGCAGGAGGCGCGGCTCGACCTCCTGCGCCACCACCACACGTCTCCCACACCCAACCCCGGCGAGGGACTCGTCGTGGTGAACACCGTCGTGGAGTACCTCGCCCCGCTCCGCCTCTCGCAGGCGCCCCTCTTCGTCGCCGTCTGGCCCACCGCGATCCGGGCGGCGTCGTTCACGTTGGGCTACGAGCTGTTCACAGGCGAGGATGACGACCGGGTCGTGCACGGCCACGCCACGACGGTGCTCACGCCCTACGTCTTCACCTCCGGGCGCCCGCGCCGGATGAGCGCCGAGGAGCGCGACCGGCTCATCCCCGCCATCGAGCCGTCGCCGGTCTCCGACCGGACGCTCGCCGGCGGCAGCCCCACCTGGGGGCAGGCGGTGGTCGAGCGCCCCGTGCACGTGAGGTTCTCCGACATCGACCTGCTCGGGCACGTGAACAACCTGCAGTACCTCGAGTACGCCCAGATCGCCCAGGTCGACCTCCTCGTCGGCGTCCTGCAGGAGGCCCGCATCAAGGGCTCGGTGACGACTGTGATCGCCCGCAGCGAGATCGACTACGTCGGCCAGATGAACCTGCGCCCCGAGCCGTACGCCGTGCGGAGCCGGGTCGTGGGGGTCGGTGACACGTCGGTGACCTTCGAGCAGGAGGTCCGGGACGGCGAGCGGGTCATGGCGCGCAGCCGGATGGTCGAGGTGAACATCGACGCGGACGAGCACCCCCTGGTGTGGCACCCCCAGCACCGGGAGCTGTTCGAGGGCCGCCTGCGCGACGGCGCGGACGGCTGACCCTCAGCCGACCGCAACACC
>JAHEXO010000216.1 GCA_023252065.1 Nocardioides sp.
ACGACCACCCCGAGGGCGACGACGGCGTCGTGGGTGCGGGCCAGCTCGGCGGCCACCACGGGCAGCTCGAACGCGCCGGGCACCCGGACCTCGGTCACGTCGGTGAGGCCGTACGCCGTGAGCGCGCGGCGGGTGCCGGCCAGCAGGCCGTCCATCACCTGGGTGTGCCACCGGGCGGCGACCACCCCGACGCTGAGGTCGGAGCAGTCGACGACATCGTCGTCGGGGGCGCCGTGGCCGCTCACGGCTCGGCCGTCACAGGAGCGTCGAGCGTGGCCGGCAGGTCGGGCATCTGGTGCCCCATCCGGTCGCGCTTGGTCTGCAGGTAGGCGAGGTTGTGCCGGTTGGGCCGTGGCGTGAGCGGCTCCTGCGCCTCGATGTGCACCCCGAAGTCCTCGAGGCTGTCGGACTTGTCGGGGTTGTTGGTCAGCAGCCGCACCCGCGCCACGCCGAGGTCACGGAGCACCTGCGAGGCGGCGCCGTAGTGGCGCGCGTCGGCCGGCAGCCCGAGGTCGAGGTTGGCGTCGACCGTGTCGCGGCCGTCGTCCTGGAGGGCGTAGGCCTGGAGCTTGGCGACCAGCCCGATGCCGCGTCCCTCGTGGCCGCGGAGGTAGACCACGACGCCGCGGCCGGCGGCCACGACGCGCTCGAGCGCCTCGTCGAGCTGGGGGCCGCAGTCGCAGCGCTGGGAGCCGAACACGTCACCGGTCAGGCACTCGGAGTGCACCCGGGTCAGCACCGGCTCCGGCCCGGAGAGGTCGCCGTACACGAGGGCGAGGTGCTCGGAGTCGTCGATCGTCGAGAGATAGCCGTACGCCGTGAACTCGCCGTGCCGGGTCGGCAGCCGGGTCTGTGCGACACGGCGGACCAGACGCTCGGTGCGGTGGCGGTAGCGGACCAGGTCCTCGATCGAGATCATCGCCAGCCCGTGCTCGTCGGCGAACGCCCGCAGCTCGGGGGCGCGCCTCATCGTGCCGTCGTCGTTGACGACCTCGACCAGCACCCCGGCAGGAGTGAGCCCGGCGAGCCGTGCCAGGTCGACCGCGGCCTCGGTGTGGCCGCGCCGCGACAGCACGCCGCCCTCGTGGTAGCGCAGCGGGAAGATGTGGCCCGGGCGGGTGACCTCCCACGGCTCGGTGGCCGAGTCGGCCAGCACCCGGGCGGTGTGGGCGCGGTCGGCCGCGCTGATGCCGGTGGTGACACCGTCGCGGGCGTCGACCGAGATCGTGAACTGGGTGCGCATCTTGTCGCGGTTGTGCGGCGTCATCAGCGGGATCTCGAGCCGGTCGAGCATGTCCGCCGGCATCGGCACGCACACCACTCCGCTGCTGTGCCGGATCGTGAACGCCATCAGCTCCGGGGTCGCCTTGGCGGCGGCGAAGATGATGTCGCCCTCGTTCTCGCGGTCCTCGTCGTCGACGACGATCACGGCCTTGCCGGCGGCGATGTCGGCGATCGCGCGCTCGACGGTGTCCAGACGAATGGTCATGCCAGTACCTCCTCGAGTGCGGGGTCCCGCTCGGCGCGACTTGCCCGCAGCCAGACCACGAAGCCCCAGATCACCAGGGCGCCGTAGACGACGTAGAGGATCGCCGTCGGGTAGAGCTGGCTGTGCCACAGCAAGGGGACGCCGACCAGGTCGACGGCGATCCAGCACAGCCAGAAGTCGGTCCAGCCCCTGGCCATCGCGAAGGTGGCGACGATGGACCCGACGAAGATCCAGGCGTCGCACCAGAAGTACCACCGCTCCACCGGGAAGCCGGCGCCGATCGCGGCGAACAGCCACTGGAAGAGCAGGAGCCCGGCGGCCCAGGTCACGAGGTAGGCCAGCCGCTCGCCCGATGTGGCCCAGCGTGGGGTGATCGCCGGGGCCGACTCCGCCCGGTGGGACTTGCTCTGCTGCCAGCGCCACCAGCCGTAGATGCTCACGACGATGAAGAAGACCTGGCGTCCGGCCTGCCCGAACAGGGGTGCGTGCGAGCCCGGCTGCAACGTGACCGCGAGGAACACGGTCAGGAGCAGGACGTTCCCGACGATCCCGACCGGCCAGGCCCAGACCCTGCGCCTCATCCCCCCGACCGCGGAGGCGAAGCCGAAGCCGTTGCCCAGGATCTCCCGCCAGGTGATCGGGTGGCCGGCGATGGTCAGGTGGGCCTCGTAGAGCGACTGCGCGAAGCTCATGCCCCCACCCCCTGCACGACCGGCTGCACGACCCCGCGCAGCTCGAGCTGGCGGGCGACGTACTTGCCGATCACGTCGACCTCGAGGTTGACCGGGTCGCCGGGGGCGCGGAAGCCGAGCGTCGTACGCCGCAGGGTCTCGGGGATCAGGCTGACGGTGAAGGACTCCTCCCCTGCCTCGACGACCGTCAGGCTCACGCCGTCGACGGTCACCGAGCCCTTGTCGACGAGGTAGGGCGCGAGGTCGGGGGGCATCGCGAACGTGACGACGTCCCAGTGCTCGCCGGGGTCGCGCCGGACCACCCGGCCGACGCCGTCGACGTGGCCCTGCACGAGGTGACCGCCCAGGCGGGTGCCCGCGGTTGCGGCCCGCTCCAGGTTGACCCGGTCACCCGGCTCCAGCGACCCGAGCCCCGTCTTGCCCAGGGTCTCGGCCATCACGTCGGCGGTCCAGGTGTCGTCGGTGCGCTCGGCGACGGTCAGGCAGCAGCCGTTGACGGCGATCGAGTCGCCCAGGGCGGCGTCCGCGACGACGGTGGACGCCCGCACGGTGAGTCGCACGGCGTCGGACAGCCGTTCGACCGCCTCGACAGTGCCGAGCTCCTCGACGATGCCGGTGAACATTCAGGGTTTCCTCTCGCTGGGGGTCTCGACAGGCTCGAACGACGTCTCGGCCGACGGGGTCATGCTGATCCGTACGTTGACCTCGTCCCCTTCGTCGAGGGGAGCGAGGACGGTCACGTAGGTGACCGGGAGGTGCAGCGCTCGGGTGATCGTGGTGATTCCCAGGTCGCCGACGGCCGACGTCCCGGCGCCGAGCAGCATCGGCGCCACGTAGGCGACGATCTCGTCGACCAGACCGGCCGCGAGGAACGCCGCGGCCAGGGTCGGCCCACCCTCGAGGAAGACGTGCTGGCGGTCGCGGGCGAAGAGGTCCTTGAGCGCGCCCTCGGGGTCGCGCGTGCGCAGGTGGACGGTCTCGGCGGCGTCGTCGAAGACCCGGCGCCCGGGGTCGAGGTCGCGCTCCCCCATCACCGCACGGAGCGGCTGGCGCGGGAGGAGAACCCCCTCGGGGTCGCGGACGGTCAGGTGGGGGTCGTCGACGGCGACCGTGTGGGTGCCGACCAGCATCGTGTCGCACAGGGCCCGCAGTCGGTGGGTGTCGGCGCGGGCGGCAGCACTGGAGACCCAGCGGCTCGTGCCGTCGGTCGCGGCGCTGCGGCCGTCGAGAGTCGTCGCGAACTTCCAGGTGACGAACGGCCGGCCGTGCTCCACCGCGAACGTCCACACCCCGTTCAGCACCCGGGCGACGTCCTCGAGGACCCCGGTCTCGACCTCGACGCCGGCCGCGCGCAGGGTGTCGGCCCCGCCGATGGCGACCGGGTTGGTGTCGCGCTGGGCGACCACCACGCGTCGTACGCCGGCCTCGACGAGCGCGACAGCGCACGGCCCGGTGCGGCCGGTGTGGTTGCAGGGCTCGAGGGTGACCACGGCGGTGGCACCCCGGGCCGCCGCGCCGGCGCGGGACAGGGCATCCACCTCGGCATGAGGGTCGCCGGCCCCGCGGTGGTAGCCCTCGGCGACCACGCTGCCGTCGGGCGCGAGCAGCACGCAGCCGACACGCGGGTTGGGTCCGAGCGGTACGCCGTCGGTCGCCGCCAGCGCCAGGGCACGCCGCATCGCGGCCACCTCGGTCTGGCTGGCGGTCATCGAGGGCCTCCGGTCCGGTCACGTCACGGACTCCGGGGCCGGGCATCGCGCTCGCGGTGGTTCGGGTAGGAACCGACGAGCACGGATGCCTGCGTGCGCTTCCCATCCGGACTTTGACCGTCGGTCCAGGAGTTCCACCTGGTCAACCGGCTGCTGGCTGCAGCCGGGTCGCGGACTTCCGAGGACTGCTCCTCGGTCACCGCCGGTGCGGAGTTTCACCGCCCCCAGAGCACGCGAGCACTTGGCTCTTGCTGGGACCAGGGTAGCGCGCCCCCACGACGACTCAGGCGGACGCCTGCTCCGCCTTCGCCCGGAGGGCCTCGACCATCGCGTCGGGGTCGTCGGCGTCGAAGACCGCCGAACCCGCCACGAACACGTCGGCGCCGGCCTCGGCGCACCGCTCGATCGTCTCCAGGCTGACGCCGCCGTCGACCTGGAGCCAGGTCTCGACGCCGTGCTTGTCCATCAGCGCGCGGGCCCGGCGGATCTTGGGCAGGCACACGTCGAGGAACCTCTGACCGCCGAAACCCGGCTCCACGGTCATGACCAGCACCATGTCGAGCTCGGGCAGCAGGTCCTCGTAGGGCTCGATGGGGGTCGCCGGCCGGAGCGCCATGCTGGCGCGGGCGCCCTGGGCGCGGATCTCGCGGGCCAGGCGGACCGGCGCCGCTGCCGCCTCGACATGGAACGTCACGCTGCGCGCGCCCGCCTCGACGTACGCCGCGGCGTTGCGGTCGGCGTCGGCGATCATCAGGTGGGCGTCGACGGGCAGGCTGGTGGCCTTGCTCAGGGCTTCGACCATGGTCGGCCCGAAGGTCAGGTTGGGCACGAAGTGGTTGTCCATCACGTCGACGTGCACCCAGTCGGCGCTCGGGATCCTTCCGAGCTCGGCCCCGAGCGCGGCGAAGTCGGCGGTCAGGATGCTCGGCGTGATCTGGATGCCCACGCGCGTCAGCCTAGGGCTCGTCACCGGGCCCGGTCGTGGAGGTGAGGCCGTTGGCCTCGTCCCGGTCGGCCCACTCGCGCAACGGCTCGATGTCGAAGACGTGGTCGTCGATGTCGGCGTGCAGGTCACCGAGCTCGGCGTAGCGCGCCGGCACCGTGAAGATCGTGAAGTCGTGCGGGTCGACGTCGTCGACCTCGTCCCACCGCACCGGTGTCGAGACCCGAGCGTCGGGGAACCCGCGCACCGAGTACGCCGCGGCG
>JAHEXO010000217.1 GCA_023252065.1 Nocardioides sp.
GGTCGCGGTGGGGCCGAGGCGGAGCGGGACGGCGTGACGGGTCTCGTCGAGGCGGTGCACCATCGCCCACTCGTGCAGGCCGAAGCAGCCGAATGTCGGCACCCGGGCCGCGGTCGCCTCCAGGAGAGCCAGCGTGGCGGTGATGAGGGGTCGGCGCCGCTCGAGCAGGTCGGCCGACCCGGAGTCGGGCCAGCCGGGCTGCCAGTCGAGCAGCTTGGCGGTCGAGAAGGCGTAGTAGGTGAACAGGAAGTCGTGGACCGGGTGCTTCACCCCGCTCCGCCGCCGCTCGAGGTGGGGCTCGACGTACGGCGCCAGCCGAGCCCGATGGGCCGCCCGCCGCTCGCCGCCGGTTGCGGAGGGCGCTCCGCGGGAGTCGTCGCCGGTCGAGGAGGGCGCTCTGCGCTGTTTCCCGCCGGTCGAGGAGGGCGCTCTGCGCCCGTCTCGAAACCCCTGTGCCACGACGTCATTCTCCGAGGTCGACCACGGCTCCGTGCAACTCGGCGAGCATCACCGCGGCCTGGAGGTCGATCTTGGTCCCGTCGAGCTCGGCGGAGGCCAGGTCGACGCTGTAGAGCGACGCCCTGCGCAGGTCGGTGCGGGTGAGGTCGGCCTTGCGCAGGATGGCGCCGTCGAGCTTCGCCTCGCGCAGGCACGCGTCGGTGAGGTCGGTCATCGACAGGTCGGACTCGCGAAGGTCGACGCGGCGCAGGTCGAGACCCGTGAGGTTGTGCCCCCGCAGGGTCACCGACTGCCAGGCCCCGCCCAGCACCGTCAGCGGCCGCAGGGTGCACTCGCTGAACACCGACCCGGTGAGCTTGCAGCCTTCGAGGGTCGCGGTGAAGAAGTTGCACCGGCGCAGGTCGCACCCCACGAAGGCCGTGGCACGGTGCACCGACCCGTTGAACCGGCAGTTGTGGAAGGTGCAGTCGTCGAACGTCGTCCCGTCCGTGGTCACCTCGGTGAGGTCGACGTCGGTGAAGACGCACCCACGGAAGGTCACGGCGCCGAGGTGCTCGCCGTACCAGTCCTCGTCGCGGATCTGCTCACCGTTGGCCCCGGACTCCGGCAGGTTCGCCATCCCGACACCCTAGATCGGCCGTGCACCGGTCGGGCGGATTCCGGGGCGCTGCCAACTGCTCGGTAGGGTCGTCGGGTGCGTATCGCGAGGTTCACCACGGGCGAGGACCCGTTGTACGGCGTGGTCTCCGGAGATCTCGACGCGTTCGGGCAGCCTTCCGAGGACAGCGTCGTGGTCGAGCTCGCCGGTGACCCGCTCTACGCCGGCCTCCAGCCGACGCAGAAGGAGCACCGGCTCAGCGACGTACGCCTTCTCGCGCCGGTCATCCCGCGCAGCAAGGTCGTGGCCATCGGCAAGAACTACGCCGCCCACGCGGCCGAGATGGGCGGCGAGGCGCCGGCCGAGCCCTTGATGTTCCTCAAGCCCAACACCTCCGTGATCGGTCCGGGCGACCAGATCTTCTACCCGTCGCAGAGCGAGCGCGTCGACTACGAGGGCGAGCTCGCCGTCGTGATCGGGCGGATCTGCCGCGACGTGCCGCCGGAGCAGGCCACCGACGTGATCTACGGCTACACGATCGCCAACGACGTGACCGCACGCGACCTGCAGAGCAAGGACGGGCAGTGGACGCGGGCCAAGGGCTTCGACTCGTTCTGCCCACTCGGTCCGTGGATCGAGAACGACCTCGACCCGCAGCACTTCGCCGACGGGGTGCCGGTGCAGACGCACCTCAACGGCGACCTCGTGCAGGACGGCTCGACCAAGGACCTGATCTTCGACATCCCGACGCTGATCGCCCACATCACCAGCGTGATGACTCTGCTGCCCGGTGACGTGATCCTCACCGGCACGCCCGAGGGGGTCGGCCCGATGCAGCCGGGCGACGAGGTCGAGGTGTCCATCGGCGGTCTCGGCGCCCTGACCAACACGGTGGTGAAGCGATGACCCGGACGACGGAGCGAGACCCGAGCGTCCGCGTCCGGTTCTGCCCGTCGCCGACCGGGTCGCCGCACGTCGGCCTGGCGCGGACGGCGTTGTTCAACTGGGCGTTCGCCCGTCATCACGGCGGCACGTTCGTCTTCCGGATCGAGGACACCGACGCGGCCCGCGACAGCGAGGAGTCCTACCAAGGGCTGCTCGACGTCATGGGCTGGCTCGGTTTCGACTGGGACGAGGGTCCGGGTGTCGGCGGCCCCCACGCGCCGTACCGCCAGAGCCAGCGGGGCGACCTCTACCGCGACGCCCTCACCCGGCTCCGCGAGTCGAAGTACACCTACGACTGCTACTGCACCAACGACGAGGTCGAGGCGCGTCGCAAGGCGTCGGGCTCCAAGATCCAGGGCTACGACGGCTTCTGCCGCGAGCTGAGCGATGAGCAGGTGGCGGCGTTCCGCGCCGACGGCCGCAGCCCGGTCGTCCGGTTCAGGATGCCCGAGGGCTCTTTGACATGGGACGACCTGGTGCGCGGCGACATCACCTTCGAGACCCAGCACGTGCCGGACTACGCGTTGTGCCGCGCCAGCGGTGACCCGCTCTACACGCTGGTCAACCCCGTCGACGACGCACTGATGGAGATCACCCACGTGCTGCGGGGCGAGGACCTGCTGTCGAGCACGCCGCGGCAGCTCGCCCTGTACGCCGCGCTGGTCGACCTCGGCATCGCCCGACGCGTGCCGCGGTTCGGCCACCTGCCCTACGTGATGGGGGAGGGCAACAAGAAGCTCTCCAAGCGTGACCCGCAGGCCCATCTGATCGCCTACCGCGACCAGGGCTTCCTGCCCGAGGGACTGCTCAACTACCTCGCCCTCCTGGGATGGGCGATCGGTCCCGACCGTGACGTGTTCACCATCAGCGAGATGGTCGACGCGTTCGACATCGGCGACGTGAACCCCAACCCGGCTCGCTTCGACCTCAAGAAGGCCGAGGCGATCAACGCCGACCACATGCGGATGCTGTCGATCGACGACCTGACCGACCGCGTGCTGCCGTTCCTCAAGGGCGCGGGCGTCGTCGCCGACCCGGTCCGCGACGCCGACGCCCAGCTGCTCGAGCGGGCGATGCCGCTGGTGGCCGAGCGGATGAACAAGCTGACCGAGGCCGTGCCGATGCTCGGTTTCCTGTTCGCCGACGAGGAGCACTTCGAGCGCACCGACGAGATCGACGAGGCCGGCCGCGAGGCCGTCCGGGCGTCGTACGACGCGCTGGCGGCGCTGCCCGAGTGGTCGACCGCCGCGATCGAGGCCGCCCTGCGCGAGACGCTGGTGGAGGGGCTCGGGCTCAAGCCGCGCAACGCCTTCGGGCCGATTCGGGTCGCGGTCACGGGGAGCAGGATCAGCCCGCCTCTGTTCGAGTCGATGGAGCTCCTCGGGCGCGACCGCTCGCTGTCGCGGCTCCGGTCGGCCCTGGGCTGAGCGCTGGCCGATGAGCGCCTTCGACCCCGGGCTCGGATATCCGCCGCCCCCCACCCGACGACTCCCGCCGGTGCCCGACGGGCTGCCCTACCACCGGCTCCAGGTGGCCGGACGCCACGGTTTCTGGCGGCCGGTGGCGGGCGTCCTGATCATGGCGGCCGCATTCGCGGTGATCGGGTTCCTGGCGATTCTCCCGTTCGCGCTCTTCTACGTCGTCACCGGCGCAAACCTTTCCGCATCCCTGACGACGCTGGCCGACATCAAGCATCCGACGCCGGTCGCTCTCGCCTACCTCAACGTCGCTCTGGCTCTGCTCATCCCCTTGGCGATCGCCGTCACCTGGTTCCTGCACGGCCTCACGCCGGGCTGGCTGGCCTCGGTGGCCCGGCGGATGCGGTGGCGACTCCTCCTGGCTTGCCTGGGCGCGTCGGTGGTCGCGTTGATCGCGACGCTTGTCGCTAGCGGCATCGTCAATGCCGTGGCCCCGGGCCAGTCGTCCGACGTCGGTGGTCAGCTCAACCCTTTCACCTCGACGACCGCCTGGTACATCGTGGTCATCCTCCTGCTCACCCCGCTGCAGGCGGCAGGGGAGGAGTACTGCTTCCGGGGCTACCTCACCCAGGTCTTCGGCGGGATCCCCATCTGGTCGGCGTGGTTCGCCGTGCTGGTACCGGCTGCCCTGTTCGGGATTGCCCACGGGATCGGCCAGAGCCCGCCGGTGTTCTTCGACCGGTTCGCCTTCGGGGTCATCGCCGGCATCCTGGTCATCCGTACCGGTGGCCTCGAGGCCGGCATCGCGATGCACGTGCTCAACAACTTCGTCGCTTACGGGCTGGCGCTCACCTACGGCGACATGGCCTCGGCCCTGAACCCCACCGGCGGTAGCTGGTGGAGCATCCCGGTGACGCTCACCCAGTCGCTGGTCTACCTCGCGCTCGCCACCTACGTGTGCCGGCGCCTGGGTGGCTGGACCACCACCGGCGGGCGCGTTTTGGAGGCCCCGAGCAGCCGCGTGTAATCTTTCCCGGCGGTCGACCCCCGCTGCTCCCGAGCTCGCTCGGAGCGCGAAAGGCCGTCAACCATTGGGATATGGTGTAATTGGCAGCACGACTGGTTCTGGTCCAGTTAGTCTAGGTTCGAGTCCTAGTATCCCAGCCACGATCCCGGCTCCGGCCGGGATTTTGTACGTCTGGGGCGCTTCGCTAAAGTCTCTCCCTGCTTGTGTTTGAAGCGTGTTCACGTGCTTGCCCCCGTTGTGTAGCGGCCTAGCACGCCGCCCTCTCAAGGCGGTAGCGCCGGTTCGAATCCGGTCGGGGGTACTCAGGTCCAGATGGGGCGGCGTGCCGAGCACGCCGTGCCTTCGTCAGTCCAGAGCGCCTGCTCGTGTGGGCAAAATCTTCCACGACGCCCGCCGCTCCGGCGGTGGAGTACCTACCCTGAGACCTGGTGAGGCTCGGTCACCGTCCTCGGTGGCCGGGGGGGCCACCTTGCAGAGTTCGGGGGGACTCCATGAGCACCGTCAGGTCATTGCCCTATCCGGAGCAACCGCCCATGCGCAGCCGCGGGTTCCAGGTCCTGAGCAGACTCGCTCGACACCAGGAGCCGCCCGGGCGTCATGTGGCAGACAGATCCTCGCCGAGCCCCTCCAAGGACGAAG
>JAHEXO010000218.1 GCA_023252065.1 Nocardioides sp.
ACCGCCCGACGAAGCAGGGCTCCGGTGGTGGTGGGCGCAACCGCCGTCGTCGCGGCCAGCAGTCGAGTCAGCAGTCGGGCCAGAAGTCTGGCCAGAAGTCGGGCCAGAGGTCTGGCCAGAAGTCCGGGCAGCAGTCGGGTCGACAGTCTGGCCAGAAGTCCGGCCAGCCGGCCGGGCAGAAGCCGTCCGGGAGCCGGCGCCGCGGTTCCTCGACCCGGACGTCGTCCGGCGGCAGCCACAGCGCTGCGGCCTTCAGCTCCGGCCGCCGCTGACGGGCCGCGGCTACACCCCTGAGGGGGTGCCGGGGACAGGCTGAACGGCGATACAGTCGCAGGCAGCGTCCCTCTGACCGTGTGACAGCCTCTCGTGGTCGACGCCGACGGCGTCTCCTCGATGTCGCCACCACACACCGGTCGGAGGACCTCGTGCCCACTTCAGCTGTTCGCACCCCGGTGCGCATCGCCTTCACGCCTGACGACCCTCGGTCGCGGCATCACCTCGAGTCAGTGCTGGGCGGCTTCAAGGGCCGCGTCGAGGTGCTGCGCACGCGAGGCGGCGACGCAGCCGACCTCGTGCTCTTCGACCCCTGCGCCGAGGGTGCCGCGCTCGACCTCACCCGGTTCCCCGAGGTCTGTGGCGACGCTCCGCTGGTCGTCTACACGCCGGTGCCGACGGTCGACACGCTCGCCTTCGCGATGGCCGGCAGCATCATGGACGGCCGGCTCCGGGGCTGGCTGTCCCACGACCTTCCGCCGTGCGCCCTGGTCGACGCGATCGAGCGCATCCATCGAGGCGACGTCGTCGTCGAGGGCGAGCCGGCCGGCGCCTGAGCCGTCGGGTCAGTCCTCCGACGCGGTCGCGACCAGCGCCTCGGTGAGGATCGCGGCCAGGGTCTCGACCTGGACGTCGACCGTCCCCGACGCGTCGACCTCGCCGGCCCCGTCGAGCGCCCGTGCGGCCAGGCCGGCCTTGGCGTCGATGAGCTCGGCGATCTTGGCGTCGATGGTCTGCGCGGCGATGATCCGCCACGCGGTCACCGGCTCGGTCTGGCCGATCCGGTGCACCCGGTCGATCGCCTGGGTCTGCTCGGCGTTGGTCCACGAGAGCTCGGCCAACACGACGTTGGAGGAGACCTGGAGGTTGATGCCGACGCCGGCCGCGGTGAGCGAGCAGACGATGACGTGGACCTCGGGGTCGTGGACGAAGGAGTCGATCGCCTTGTCGCGCGCGGCCCTCGTCTGGTCGCCGCGGATCGAGGTGGACCCGACGCCTCGGCGGGCGAAGAGCTCCTCGGCGGTGTCCATCACGTCGAGGTGCTTGGCGAAGAACACGACCTTGCCGGCACTCCGGGCCAGCTGGACGGCGTAGTCGGCAGCCAGCTCGGCCTTCGCCTGCCCGATCTTGCGGACCATGGTGAAGACGTTGTCCCCGCTGGTGTTGGACTCCGAGCCCTCGGCCACCTCGCGCTCGGCCACGCGGCGTACGAGCTCGTGGTCGATGCCGTCGGCGTCGAGCACGGACGCACCGGCGCGACGGTGCTCGAGCGCGGCCTGATAGCGAGACACCAGCCGCTGGGCGAGCTGACGCTCCGCGTCGCGGATGGAGCGACCCATCGCGCCCTCGAGCTCGACCGGCAGGTCGGCGATCCGGCGGGCCGGGATGTCGGCGGCCACGTCGACCTTGCGGCGCCGGACGATGCCCATGTCGACGACCGCCTGGCGCGCGGCCGGGTAGAACGCGTGGTCGGCGGGGTTGAAGCCGGTCTCCTCGAGGGCGGCCATCAGCACGTTGCCGGGCTTCTTCTCCTCGATCCAGCCGAGCATCTGCCAGATCGCGCGGAAGTCGTCGATGTCGTTGATCAGAGGGGTGCCGGTCAGCGCCATCATCAGCGGCCTCGCGACGCGTTGCCGGATCCGGTCGGAGACCTCGAGGACGTTCTGCGAGCGCTGCGACTTCTTGTTCTTGATGTAGTGCGCCTCGTCGACGACCAGACCGCGGAAGCCGTGCTCGCCCATCCACCCGACGTGCCGGTCGAGCACCTCGTAGTTGACCACCACGATGTCGGCGAACCCGTCGACGTCGAGACCGTCACCGTGGACGACGGTGACCGAGCGCTGCGGCGTCCACATCGCGGCCTCGCGCGCCCAGTTCGTCTTCACGACGTTGGGCACGATGCACAGCAGCGGATAGGCGCCGGCGACCTGTGCGGCGAGCAGCGCCTGCGCGGTCTTGCCGAGCCCGGGCTCGTCGGCGAGGAGGTAGGTGCGGTGCCCCTCGGCGGCCGAGGCCAGGAGCTTCGCCTGGTGGGACATCAGGTCGACCCCGGGTGGCAGCAGCATCGGCCGAGGCTCGGGCAGCTCCATGCTCGCCGGGGCGCCGGCGGCAGCCTGCTCGAAGGAGTTGAGCAGTGGCTCGATCAGCTCCCACCCGGCCAGCCGGCCGTGCACGCGGGGTGCGGCCTGGCTGAAATCGGGCACCAGGAACGGGTTGGCCAGCTGGGCCTGGACGACCGACTGGGGCAGGGCGGTGCGCTCGCGCGTGTTTCCGGAGAACGGCGTGGCCGACGGCTCGGGCTCGGGCTCCGGCTCGAGCCCCGCCTGGATCTGCATCTCCCGCTCGAGACGACGAGTGGCGTCGGAGACCTCGGCGTCCTCCTGGAGGAGGGCGAACAGCGACGGCTCACGCGTCGCGATCTGGGCCAGGATCGTGGCCAGGCCCTCGAGTCGCTTCAGCTGGGTGTCGCGCTGGACCGGGGTGAGTGACTCGTCGGCGCGCACGTGGGCCCGCTCGGCCCGCGCCAGCAGCGCGGAGGCCTGGAACCGCGCCCGCTGACCCGAGGTCAGCTGCCGGCCCGCGACCGCGCGCTCGACCTCGCGCACGGCCATCGCCAGCACCGGGATGATGCCCTCGTTGTCCCGACCGCGGGCACGCCCGTTCTCGCGCCCCTGGGTGCGGGGTCGCTGACCCGACCGGGTGTCCCCGGACCGGCGTCGACGCTGTGTGGCCAACCAGCCCTCTTCCTGATGCGTACTCCGACGCGGAGGGTGAGTGGCCCGCCGCGGCGATCTGGCGTAGTAGAACCGGCCCAGACCTCGCAGCCGACTCCGAGCCCTCCGGTGTCGATTGCCTCGGCTGTGTCGCGCCAGACGGCGCTGACACCCGGCGCGGGTGAGGCCCGGATCAGCCGTCACCCGCCGGTGCCGATGCGACCAGTGTAGATCCTCGGCGCCCAGATCGTGCGTTCGGTGCGAGATCCGGCTCGGCTACGACTCGTCGGAGGGCATCGGCGGAGGCCGGTCGCCGTGCACGATCAGGACCGGGCAGGACGCGTGCTCGGCGACGGTGGCCCTCACCACGTTGATAGGGGCACCGAGGAGCTCGTCCAGGTGAGCGGCCCAGCGCAGTGCCTGCCGGCTCGGGCGACCCGTCGACACCCACCACGATCGGGTCCTTGGCTGACGGGGTGCTCATGACGACTCCACCTCTCGCGTCTCCCCCAGGCTCCCGCGCCGCATCGGTGGCCCGTGGAGACGAAGGTCCCCGCGGCGGTGGACGTGAGAAACCCACCCGTCCCGGGTGATGCCCCGGACCCGGCGACGGGCTGAGACTCGAGGCCGGACGAAGCACCGTCCGCACTCGCGTACACCCAGATCGGAGAGCAGTCATGTCAGAGCAGGACCAGCCCGTCGACACCGCTTCGGAGACCGAGGTCACCGCAGCCGCCGTGTCCGACGGCGCCTACACGCTGATCGTCGCGGACTTCAGCGACACCGACACCGCGTGGGAGGCCTACGAGGCCCTCAAGGCGGTCGAGAACGGTCGCACCGTCGAGATCGAGGGCGTGATCGTGGTCAAGCGGTCTCCCGAGGGCGAGCTCGAGGTCCAGAAGGCCACGGACCACAGCACCAAGTCCGGCCTCAAGTGGGGCATCGTCGGCGGCATCGCGCTCGGCGTGATCTTCCCGCCGTCCATCCTCGGCAGTGCCGCCGTCCTCGGCGCCGGCGGGGCCGCAGTGGGCAAGCTGCGTCAGCGCCACCACCAGAGCGAGCTGGCCGAGTCCCTCCAGGACGCGATCGAGCCGGGTCACTCGGGCCTGCTGGCGCTCGTCTCCGACCCGGGCGCGGTCAAGATCCGCCAGGCGCTCGAGCGGGCTGACCACATCGTCGAGTCCGCGATCGACAAGGTCGAGGCCGACGACATCAAGGCTGCCGCCAAGGAGGCCCAGGAGGAGTCCTGAGCCGGGCCCGGTGAACGGGTCAGACCACGGTCGCGAGGGCCGGTCCGGTGTTCCGGGCCGGCCCTTTCGCGTGGGCAGGGGACGCGCAGGGGACCCGGGTCGAGATAAGGCAATTGCCAGATGTCTCAGCGACGGCTTAGCACGAGGTTCGGAGGTGCCCGAGAACCACCGGAACTCCTGAGGAGCCCGCCATGTACCCCTGGATCGCCAGCCCCGCGATGGCCCAGGTCGTCGCCTTCGAGACGATGCGCGCCGAGCACCAGGCCGCGCGGCGTCCGGCCAAGCCCGCGCGGGCTGCGCAGGACGCCGCCGAGGACGCCGTGTCCGTCACGGACACGTGGACGACCCGTCGCCCACGCTGGGTCGTCCGCGCCCTGCACCTGGCGCACTGAGAGGTCCCGGCCATGTACCGCTACATCGTGGGCCCCACCTCGTCCAAGCTCATCGCCGCCGAGCTCGCGCGTGCCGATCGGCACGCGTCCTGGCCGCCGGCCACGCCTGCGCCCGTTGCGCGCGAGGCCGCTCCGCAGGCGAAACCGGCCCCCACCGTGGCGAGACGTCGCCCTCGGTGGGTCGTCCGCGCCCTCCGTCTGGCCCACTGACCGCGGGTCGAGGCGAGGCTCAGCCGCCCAGCCGCGCCAGCTTCGCCTCGACCAGGCGTCGTACCAGGTCGTCGGGCAGCGGCTCGTCGACCGCGAAGTGCAGCGACCCCGCCGTCCTCTCGTACGCCGCGAGGTCGTCACCGAGGTCACCTAGCACAGCGCCACTGTGGGGGAGATAGGCGAGGTGGTGGCGGAAGGCTGCGAAGCCGGCCACCACCTTGCCGTCCACCCGGAACGCCGGCAT
>JAHEXO010000219.1 GCA_023252065.1 Nocardioides sp.
GCGGCGGGGTCGTCGTTGACGAAGGCCGTCGACCACGTCGTACCGCCGTCGGTTGTGCGGTAGGCCCGGCTGTCGGTGCCACTCCCGATGGCCAGCACCCATGCGTGGTCGGCGTCAGTGGCCTCGACGTCACGGAGGAACTGGCCGTCGGTGCCCGGCGGCGAGACGTCCTGCCAGGTGGCGCCACGGTCCGTCGTACGCCAGACACCGCCCTTGTCGCCGCTGACCCACGCGGTATGACCGTTCACGGCGGCGAGGCCGCGCAGCTCGTGGTCGGAGCCGACGGTGGTCACCTGCCAGCTGAGGGTCGGGTGCACGGTGGCCTCCGCGGGGGTGTGCGCGAACAGCGCGCCGGTGAGGACGAGAGAAGAGGTGAGGGACACGAGCCCGAGAGTGCGTCGCATCCGGCCACCCTAGGCTGGGCGGATGCGGATCGCGACCTGGAACGTCAACTCACTGCGCTCGCGCATCGACCGGGTCGAGGCGTTCCTCCAGCGGCACGACGTCGACGTGCTGGCGGTCCAGGAGACCAAGGCCCGCGAGGACCAGCTGCCGCTGATGGGTCTCCAGGCCTCGGGGTACGACGTCGCGGCGGCCGGCGTGAACCAGTGGAACGGCGTCGCCCTGATCAGCCGGGTCGGTCTCGAGGACGTGACGACCGGCTTTGACGGGATGCCGGGCTGGGGCGAGCCGCTCGCCGCGGCGGCGCGGGCGATCGCGGCGACCTGTGGTGGCATACGGATCTGGTCGCTCTACGTGCCCAACGGCCGCAAGCCCGACGACCCCCACTACGTCTACAAGCTCGACTGGCTGGCACGGCTGCGCGAGGCGGCGGGTGCCTGGATGGACGGCCAGACCGCGCTCGTCGGCGACTGGAACATCTGCCCCACCGACGACGACGTCTTCGACGTCACGCAGTTCAAGAACAGCACCCATGTCACGCCGGCCGAGCGCGCGGCGTTCCAGGCGTTCCTCGACGACGGGTACGCCGAGGTGACCCGCGCGTATGCGCCGGGCTACACCTACTGGGACTACTACCGCCAGCGCTTCGAGCGCGACCGTGGGCTCAAGATCGACTTCGTGCTGGCGACTCCCGCGCTGGCCGAGCGCGTCACCGGCGCCTTCATCGACCGCGAGGAGCGGGCCGGGCAAGGCGCCTCCGACCACGCGCCGGTCGTCGTCGACCTGGCCGACTGACCCCGCCCGGGCCACGCCGGCGCCCCAGCGCCGTGGGGCGGCGGCCGAGAAACCGCTGCGAGATCGGAAGCGCTCGCCCGCTCGGCAACGCTTTTCACAGCGGTTTCCCGACCGACTGCACTCGCCCCGTCGATCGGTGACGCCGAGCCCAGGGCCGTGTGCGGCGGTCAGGAGCGGAAGGTGAGGGCCAGCGCCAGCCACGGACCAGAGGCCCCGCCGGACGCCGTCCGGCTGCCGGCGGACGACACCACCTGATAGCTCTTGCTCAGGTAGCGCGCCGAGGTCGCGTAGGTGCCCGCCTCGGTCCACCCGGTCGCCCACGTGGGGTTCGCCGTCCCGTTCGAGAGGGCGACCGCTGCGAAGGCGAGCTCGTGGCCGGTGGTGGCCTGCACCGGACCGGCGGAGAACGTCGTCCCCGTGCCGGAGCCGGTGACGACCTGGTCGGGTCGCGAGACCCCGGAGAACTCGTCGGAGGCGATCCGGTACGTCGCGGCGGAGGGGAAGCTCACGAGGAGCTTGTCGTTCACTGCCAGCGCCTTGGTCGCGATCCCGGCCAGTACGACGAGCCGGTTGCCGCTCCCGTCGGCGATGTCGCCGACCGCCGCGTAGGAGTTCCCGGCGGTGTCGGTGCCCGACACCGCCCCGGTCGCGGAGGTGCCGGACAGCTGCAACGTCAGCACGACGAAGTCCCCGGCCCGCACACCGGCGGTCTTCCAGACAGTCACCGATCCCGAGGTGTGGGTGCTGGTCGAGTAGTTGCTCGCGATCGAGCCGACGTAGGTCGGGTCCGCCCCGCTCGGGTTGCTCACCGTCACCGTCCGGCTCGCCGTCGCCGACAACCCCGACGTGTCGGTGACCGTCACCGTCACCACATAAGAGCCCGCCGCCGCATACGTATGACTCGCCGTCGCCGACGCCTGCGGACCCACCGACGACCCGTCCCCGAACGTGAACCCATACGACAACGTCTGCCCCTGCGGATCAGACGACCCACTCGCATCCACCGCCACCGGCAACGGCGCCACACCACTCGACGGCGACACACTCAGCTGCGCCGACGGCGGACTCGCTCCCGACTGCGTCTGGAGCTCGTAGGCCCCCAGGTCGTCGTAGAGCCTCGGCCCCTCGGCCTGGGTGTTCGGGGTCGCCGGGTCGTCGACCCGCGGGTTGCCGGCGGCATCGAGCGACTGCCCCCCCGAAACCCCGGAGTTGCCGCGGTCGACGGCCGGGGATCCGGCCTGCAGGGTGAAGTCGCCGGTGGCAGGTGCGGTGAACCTCGGGTCGCCTTGGACGCCGTGCCTCTCCTGCCCGGTGGCCGCCTGCATCGCGGCGAGCGAGGTGTACGACGACTTGAAGACGTACATCGTCCCGGACTTCGACAGGTACACCAGGTTGTGGTCGACGGTCGTGCTGGCCGGCGCGGAGTCCCAGATGCCGATGTTGCCCGCGCGGCGGCTGCACGAGATGCCGTTGTACGCCGGGTAGACGGCGTTGTCGACGGCGACGTTGTTCTGCACGGTGTAGTTGCTCGACGTGCCCTCGACGTTGATGCCGCTCGTGCAGTTGTGGAAGACGGTGTTGCCGATCAGCCTGCCACCGGAGACGTTGAGGTCGTCGATGCCGTGGTCGCCGTTGTTGTAGGTCACGTTGTTCGCGGCCAGGTTGTTGTCGCCCCCGGTGTAGAAGTTGATCCCGGAGTCCTCGTTGTCGTGGGTGATGTTCCCGATCAGGGTGTTGCCCGGGCTGACCACGTCGATGCCGTTGGCGTTGCGCTGGTAGCCCTCCGCGTTGTAGCTGGACACGTTGCCCGACACCGTGGTCGCGGTGGTGCCGCTGGTCAGCAGGATGCCGTGGTCGCTGTTGTCGTGGGTGAAGTTCCCCTGCACGAGCGCGGCCGTCGTACCGGAGAGCCGGATGCCCTGCGCGATCTTGCTCTTGACCCGTTGCCCCGAGCCTGTGACCTCGTTGCCGATCACGGAGATGTGGTCACCGCCCGACACCGAGATTCCGGCCCCTGTGGTGCCCGAGACCAGCAGGCCGGACACCGTGACGTAGCTCCGCGACGACACCAGGACGCCGTTCGTCACGCCTGTGCCAACGACGGGGTGCCGGCCGGGCCACGCGGTGATCGTGACCGGCGCGGAGGCGGTGCCCGAGACGGTCGGCCTGACGGTCTCGGCATAGGTGCCGTCCCCGACGTAGACGGTCGCCCCGGGTTGGAGCCTCGCGACGGCGGGAGACAGCGTGCAGAACGGTGTCGTCGCGGTGCCCGTGCCGCTGTCGGTGCACGCGGACACGGTCTTGTCGACGTAGATGCCCGCGTCGGCGGCGTGCGCGGCGCCGACGCCGACGAGCTGCACCGTGGCGGTCCCGGCGGCCAGGCAGAGCGCCGCTATCAGGGGCCGTCCGGACAGGATGCCCTGCATCCCTCCAGCCTGGGGGTCCCCAGCCGGTTCCACCACCCCAGAAGAACGTAGGAGCAGCTCACCCGTTCGGGCCACGAGGTCAGGCGCTGGGAGGCCGATGCCTCTCGTCGCTCACGACGTGGCCGGGCACTTCCCGGCCTGGTAGACCACGTGGTCGACCCAGGTGTCGGTGTGGCTTCCGGCGCTGTCGTGGTAGGTCAGCACGACGCCGTCGGTCTTCAGCGGCAGGGCGTCGGGGTAGACGCGCAGGTGGAGGAAGACGTTGTACGGCGTCCCGGCCGGCAGCGACGCGCCCTTGGCGACGACGCGCTTGGACCACTGCACCGAGCTGCTCTGGGTGAGGATCGACGGCGCCGGCCAGCCCTGGATGAACCCGGTGCCTGCGTTGGCCGTGGCCGGGGCGACCCAGGACCCCGCGACCTGGACGCCGTCGGCGTAGGTCACCGACAGGTCGTCGAGGGTGACCGCGGACCCGGCCGTGACGATCACCGGGTAGTAGACATAGTCGACCGGCTTTGTGCCGGTGATCTGGAAGCAGGTGTGGGAGTGCGGGCCGCCCGACTTCGGGTCGAAGCTCAGCACCTGCGCCGGCGTACCGGACGTGGAGGACGCCGAGGCCGACGGTGTGCCCGAGGCCGGCCCGGTGGAAGGAGCCTGCGACGTGCTGGGGGTCGCCGAGGCCGAGTGCCGGGGCTTGTGGTGGGACGCCGTGGGCTTGGGTGTGCTGGAGCAGGCGGACAGCAGCAGCGCCAGCGAGGCCACCCCAGTGACGAGCAGGGTGGGGCGTCCGGATCCGTACCTCATGGGGCACACGGTAACCAGTGATGCTGGTGGTACGTGGGACGACCCGGCGTTGCTTCCCGGGCACCTGTCGGTGGTCACCTGCATCATCAGTCGCATGGACCTCATGAGCGGACTGCTGATGCTCCTGGTCGGGCTGGCGCTCGGCGCGGTGACGGGCGTGCTGTGGGCGCGCTCCCGCCCGGCCTACGTCGACGGGCGCGGGCACGGCATGGTCGAGCAGGCCGAGGTGATGCAGGGCCTCGACCGGCTCAGCGACCAGCTCCACGACCTCGAGCACGCCCGAGCCACGTGGCAGGGGCAGCTGCGCCAGCAGGTCCTCGACATGCGGCAGACCACCGAGGGCCTGCGCCGTGAGACCCAGTCGCTGTCGACGGCCCTACGGCGCCCACAGGTGCGCGGGCGGTGGGGGGAGCTCCACCTGCGCCGCGCGGTCGAGATCGCCGGGCTGGTCGACCGCTGCGACTTCGCCGAGCAGGTGCGCCTCGCCGACGGGGCGAAGCGACCTGACCTGGTCGTGCGCCTGGCCGGCGGACGCAGCGTCGTGGTCGACGCCAAGGTGCCACTCGATGCGTTCCTCGACGCCACGTCGACCGACGACCCCGACGAGCGCGACGCCCACCTGGTCCGGCACGCCCGCCAGCTC
>JAHEXO010000220.1 GCA_023252065.1 Nocardioides sp.
GGTGCCCGACGACATCGTGTCGATGGACCTCGACGGCGAGATCAAGACCGTGAGCACGGCGACCGACACCTACTCCGCGCGGGCGGTGATCCTCGCCACGGGTTCCGCCTACCGCAAGCTCGGTCTGCCGGGCGAGGCCGAGCTCTCCGGCCGCGGGGTCTCGTGGTGTGCGACGTGTGACGGCTTCTTCTTCCGCGACCAGCACATCGCCGTCGTCGGCGGGGGTGACTCCGCGGTCGAGGAGGCGACGTTCCTGACCCGGTTCGGCAGCAAGGTGACGATGATCCACCGCCGCGGCGAGCTGCGGGCGTCCAAGATCATGCAGGAGCGGGCGTTCGCCGACCCCAAGCTCGAGATCATCTGGGACTCCGAGGTGGCCGCCATCCACGGCGACGACCGGCTGCAGTCGATCACGCTGCGCAACACCCGCGACGGGAGTGAGAGCGAGCTCCCGGTGACCGGGCTGTTCATCGCGATCGGGCACGACCCCCGCTCCGAGCTGCTGAAGGGGCAGGTCGAGCTCGACGACGAGGGCTACGTCCTGGTGTCCCACCCGTCCACCGCGACCAACCTGCCCGGTGTCTTCGCCTGTGGCGACCTGGTCAACCACCACTACCGCCAGGCGGTCACCGCCGCCGGCACCGGATGTGCCGCCGCGCTCGACGCCGAGCGCTACGTAGCAGAGCTCGACCACGCCGCGGTCAGCGAGGACGAGGCTCGGGCCGCTGTCATCGGCTCCGCGGCCAGCGACTCGGTCAAGAACGCCGGCCTCTGAGCGCGCGGCGCTGACGGGGGAACAACCGTCGGCGACATGATGTTCACTGAGGTGACCATCCGCCGTCGTGCGGGTGTGGACGCCGATCAACCGGAAGGAACTCCCGTGTCAAACCTGGCAGCTGTCACCGACGCCGACTTCGAGGCGACCGTGCTCAAGTCCGACAAGCCCGTCCTTGTCGACTTCTGGGCCGAGTGGTGTGGCCCGTGTCGCCAGGTCGACCCGATCCTCAACGAGATCGCGGCCGAGCACGGCGACAAGATCACGTTCGTGAAGATGAACGTCGACGAGAACCCCGTCGTCCCCTCGTCCTACCGCGTCAACGGCATCCCGACCCTCAACGTCTACCAGGGTGGCGAGGTCGTGAAGTCGATCGTCGGCGCCCGCCCCAAGGCTGCGCTGCTCAAGGAGCTGCAGGACTTCATCGGCTGACGACGCCGTCCTCAGCCTCCGCGGGCCGTCGTCCGTGGGTGGTCGGCCCGCGTCTTGGGCGCCGGCCTGACCGCCCCGAGCAGACGCTCGAGCGCCGCCTCCACCTCCTCGCGCCACGACACCGCGCTGCGCAGGTCCATCCTCATCCGGGGAGTGACCGCGTGGGCGCGCTGGGTCTTGAACCCGACGCTCGCCAGGAACTCCACCGGTACGACGCACCGGCCGGCCCCGGTCAGCCCCGGGCCCCGGGTGTCGCCGAACGCCTCCACGGCGGCGACCCCGCCGCGCTCGATCAGGTCGCGGGCCATCCCCTGCACCAGCATCCGGCCGAGCCCACCCCCGCGGGCCTCGGGCTCGACGTACACCGCGGAGAGCAGGACCGCGTCGTTGGACACCGGGGACGTCGGGAAGGCGCCGGCGCCGGGGTAGTAGGCGGGCGGCGCGTAGAGCGCGTAGCCCACGGGACGGTCGTCGACCAGCACCACCCGTCCGCAGGATCCCCAGTCGCGCAGGACGGAGGAGACCCAGGCCTCCTTCTCCGCCGCCGGGTCCTCGACCCGCTCGCGCCGCACGGGGTCGAGCTCCCAGAAGACGCAGGAGCGGCACGGCCCCTCGAGGGCGGCGAGGTGGTCGAGCGTCATCCGGACGACCTTGCGTGCCATCTCCCGACCTCCTGACGCACCTGCTCCGGACACCATCGTAGGCCTGCTCGGCCTCCTGAGAGGATGACGTGGTGCGTCCGATCCGGCAGAGCCAGAAGCTCCAGCACGTCCGCTACGACGTGCGCGGGCCGATCCTGGTCGAGGCGCAGCGCCTGGAGGCCGAGGGACACCGGATCCTGAAGCTCAACATCGGCAACCCCGCGCCGTTCGGGTTCGAGGCACCCGAGGCGATCGTGGCCGACATGGTCCACCACCTGCCCGAGGCCAAGGGCTACAGCGACAGCCAGGGGATCTACCCGGCCCGCACCGCGGTGGCCCACTACTACCAGGAGCGCGGCCTGCGCGACGTCTCCGTCGACGACGTCTTCATCGGCAACGGCGTCTCCGAGCTGATCTCGATGGTGCTCCAGGCCTTCGTGGACGACGGCAACGAGATCCTGGTGCCGGCGCCCGACTACCCGCTGTGGACCGGTGCCGTCACCCTGTCCGGCGGCACCCCGGTGCACTACCGCTGCGACGAGATCAACGGCTGGGACCCCGACCTGGCCGACGTCGAGTCCAAGATCACCGACCACACCCACGCTCTCGTCATCATCAACCCCAACAACCCCACCGGTGCGGTCTACAGCGAGGCCACGGTGCGCGGGCTGGTCGACATCGCCCGGCGGCACGACCTCGTGGTGATGGCCGACGAGATCTACGAGAAGATCCTCTACGACGAGGCGGTGCACCACCACGCGGCGACGTACGCCGGCGACGACGTGCTGTGCCTGACCTTCAGCGGGCTCTCCAAGGCCTACCGCGTGTGCGGCTACCGCGCCGGCTGGGTCATGATCTCCGGCCCCAGGCACCTCGCCACCGACTTCCTCGAGGGCCTCACCCTGGTCGCGAACATGCGGATGTGTGCCAACGTGCCCGCGCAGCACGCGATCCAGACAGCCCTGGGCGGCTACCAGTCGATCGAGGAGCTGATCGTGCCCGGCGGCCGGTTCCACGACCAGAGCATGCTCGCCGACCGGCTGCTCAACGAGATCCCCGGCGTGACGTCGGTGCGCCCACGGGGGGCCCTCTACTGCTTCCCGCGGCTCGACCCCGAGGTCTACCCGATCGACGACGACGAGGCCTTCGTGATCGACCTCCTGCGCGCCAAGCGGATCCTGGTCACCCACGGCACGGGGTTCAACTGGTTCGAGCCCGACCACTTCCGCCTGGTCACGCTGCCCGAGGTCGCCGTCCTGGAGGAGGCGATCGGGCGGATCGCCGAGTTCCTCGCCACCCGGCGCGCAGAGGAGCCGGCGTGACCGAGCTGGTCTACTCCTCCATCATCCGGGCCTGCAAGGTGGGCTTCCGGGCGCTCGGCCAAGACATCGACGTCACCGGGGTCGAGCACCTCCCCCGGACCGGGCCTGCGCTGCTCGCGGTCAACCACGTCAGCTACGTCGACTTCATCTACGGCGGCGTGGCCCCCGAGCGGATCGGCCGCCGGGTGCGGTTCATGGCCAAGCGGGAGCTGTTCGACCACCGGGTGAGCGGACCGATCATGCGGGCCTGCCGGCACATCGAGGTGGACCGCGCCGACGGCGAGCGGTCGCTGGCCGTCGCCGAGCAGTTCCTCCGCGACGGCGAGCTGGTCGGGATCTTCCCCGAGGCCACGATCTCGCGCGCCATGGAGATCAAGGACCTCAAGACCGGGGCGGCCCGGATCGCCGCGCGCACGGGCGCACCGCTGATCCCGATGGTGCTCTGGGGCACCCAGCGGCTGATGACCAAGGACCACCCCCGCGACTTCTCCCGTGGCACCGCCATCTCGATCCGGGTTGGTGCCCCGCTGGCCGTCACCGGCGCCGACCCGGTCGGCGAGACGGCCGCCCTCAAGGCCGCGCTCCAGGGGCTGCTAGACGACGCGATCACCTCCTACCCGCTTCCCGCGGAGGGTGCCTGGTGGGCCCCCGCCTCGTACCGCGGGACGGCGCCGACGCTGGCCGAGGCTGCCGACCTCGACGCCGCCGAGCGCCGGCAGCGTGCCGAGCGCAAGGCCGCCCAGGCCCGCCCCGTCGACTCGGCGAGCACCGAATGAGCGGTCACTCACTCGGCGCGACGAGGCGTTCCGCTCGCCTCGAGCGCGTGTTTCCCCAGGTCAGCGGCGTGTATCGACGAGTCGTTGTATCGCTTGAGCGACTTGTTGCTTTGTCGACATGTCGATGGGTTTCGTCACCTCGGCGCCGGCCGGGACAACGTCAGATGGGGCGGTCGCTGCGGTTGCGCGGATCCATGATGTCGACGATGCGGCGCAGGTCGTCAAGCGAGGCGAACTCCACCGTGATCTTGCCCTTGCGCTGGCCGAGGTCGACCTTGACCCGGGTCTCGAGCCGGTCCGAGAGCCGCTCGGCGAGGTCGCTCAGGCCAGGTGCGACCGGCTTGCGGCGACGCACTGCAGGCTCCTTGGCCTCCTGCTGGCCAACCGCGACGATCTCCTCGAGGCCCCGGACACTGATGCCCTCGGCGACGACCCTGCCGGCCAACCGGTCCTGCACCTCGGGGTCCTCGACGGCGAGCAGCGACCGCGCGTGCCCGGCCGAGAGCACTCCGGCCGCGACCCGGCGCTGTACCGCCGGCGACAGCTTGAGCAGCCGGATCGTGTTGCTGATCTGGGGCCGCGACCGGCCGATCCGCTCGGCGAGCTCCTCGTGGGTGCAGGAGAAGTCCTCGAGCAGCTGGCTGTAGGCGGCTGCCTCCTCCAGGGGGTTGAGCTGGGCGCGGTGGAGGTTCTCGAGGAGGGCGTCGCGCAGCATGTCGGCGTCGTCGGTCTGGCGCACGATCGCGGGGATCGTGGTCAGCCCGGCTTCCTGGGCGGCCCGCCACCGGCGCTCGCCCATCACCAGCTCGTAGGACTCCGGGCCGGTCTGACGCACCACCACCGGCTGGAGCAGCCCGATCTCCTTGATCGAGTGCACGAGCTCGCTCATGGCCTCTTCCTCGAAGACCTGGCGCGGCTGCACGTGGTTGGGAGCCACCTCCGTGATCGGCAGGTCGGCGAAGTAGGCACCGGCCGGCACCGGCATCGGTGCCGCGGCAGCCGGGTCGACGACAGGGGCGTCCCCCTCGGCGGCCTGGTCGTCGCTCGGCGGCGGGCCGGTCGGGATCAGCGAGCCGAGCCCGCGGCCGAGCCCGCGGCGGGGGCGGTCCTGGCTCATC
>JAHEXO010000221.1 GCA_023252065.1 Nocardioides sp.
AAGAACGGCGACTCGTTCCAGATCGCGACCGCGTTGACGCGCTGGGCGGACTCTCCCGCGGAGGCGGCGTCGGTGGCGTGGGTGTCGACGCAGTAGGCGCAGCCGTTGAGCTGCGAGGCACGCAGCCGGACCAGCTCGCGGAGGCCGGCCGGGAAGCCGACCCGGTCCAGCTCGCGGGTGGCGCTGGTGTCGAGATGGCTCATCGCCTTGCTGAAGGTCGGCGCGGCAGCGTCGACGTCGAGACGGGCTGGGATGTGGTGGCGGGTGTCGGGAGCGGTGGTCGTCGTCATGGGTCCAGGCTAGAGCGAACCCGGACCAGAAGGATGAGCCGATCCGACGCTTGCTGACTGGTCCACTTCGTCGACGTGCGGCGGCCGGACCTCGACCGTCGCAGGGGTCGAGCGCTCGCCGACCAGCAGGACGACCAGTGCCCCGACGAGGGAGACCGCGGCGGTCACCAGCGCAGCCCGGTTCCAGCCGGCCACGAGCGCGGCGTTCGTCAGCGGCCCCGAGGGGACGGCCACGACGGACACCACCGTGACCCCGAGGGCGGAGCCGAGGTAGCGCGCGGTGTTGTTCGCCCCCGACCCGAGTCCGGCCTGGCCGGCCGGCACGCTGGCGACGCTCTCGCGGCCCAGGGACGCGTTCAGCACCCCGCTGGCGACACCCGCCACGAGCAGCCCGGGCACGAACCGTCCGGCTCCGCTTCCGGTGCCGACGCCCCAGAGCATGAGCTGGCCGACGGCGACCACGGCGAGGGCAAGACCCATCCGGGCCCGGCCGGTCCAGTGCTGCGGCAGCCGGCGAGCGACGACGGCGGTCACGACGCTCGGCCCCGACCACGCCAGCATCAGCCACGCGGTCGTGGTCGGCGGCAGCCCCAGCGCGAGGCCGGCGAACCCGGAGACGTAGGAGAGCAGGGCGATGATGCCGGCACCCGTCGCCAGGGCGGCCACCGTTGCCGCAGCGAACGCCGGCCTGCGGAGGAGGCCGAGGTCGATCATCGCGTGGTCGGAGCGACGCTCGACGACCACGAAGGCGCCCAGCAGGAGGACGGCCAGCACGAGCAGGCCGATCGTCACCGGCCGGTCCCACCCGCCGCGACCCTCCGTCAGGCCCGCCAGGAGAGCACTGATCCCGCCGGCCAGGGCCACCACGCCGGGGACGTCGAGACGCGCGCGGTGGGGAGACCGTGACTCCGTGCAGCCCGTCGCCGTGGCCGCCAGCACGACCCCGGCCAGGGCCAGCACGACGTAGACGTCGCGCCACGAGCCCCAGCGGCCCAGCCAGGTGGACAGGACCGGGCCCAGCGCGATCCCGGCCCCGACGCTGGCACCCCAGAGCCCGGTCGCGCGAGCGCGCTCGGCCGGGTCGACGAACGCCACCGCGAGCATGCCGAGCCCGGCCGCGATCACCGCCGCGCCGCCGGCGCCCTGCACCACCCGGGCCGCGACGAAGACCTCGACGTCGGGCGTGAGCGCAGCGACCAGCGAGCCCAGGGCGAGCAGCAGGGCGCCGGCGACGAAGGTACGGCGGCGACCGAAGTCGTCCGCCACCCGCCCGGCTGTGAGGAGGAAGGCCCCCAGCCCGATCGACATCGAGCTGAGGATCCAGGTGCGAGCAGCCGGGCCGGCGTCGAGACCGGCGGCCGTCTGGTTGAGGTTGGCCAGCGGCGCCGTGAACGCCACCAGCACCGCAAGGGTGCCGGCGGTGGCGCTGAGGAGGGTCCGGCGGGAGTGGGTCACGAGCTGCTCCGAGTAGTCTGATGGTAGAACCAAATAGACAGTAGCATGTAGTCTGGTCAACAGACCAGAGTGGACGGTCGGGAGATCGGAGAAGACGCCATGCCCCTCGGTAGCGACTACTCGCGCCAGGACTGCTCGCTGGCCCGCGCCCTCGAGGTCGTCGGCGAGCGGTGGACGCCGCTGATCCTGCGCGACTGCTTCCTCGGCGTACGCCGGTTCTCCGACCTGCAGGCCCACCTCGACATCTCCAAGGCCGTGCTGAGCACCCGGCTGGACGCGCTGGTCGCCGAGGGGCTGCTCGAGCGGTCTGCGGGCGGGCACCCGGAGTACACGCTCACCGACGAGGCGCTGGGACTGTGGCCGGCGCTCTACGCCCTGACCCAGTGGGGCGAGCGCCGGACGACGCCAGGAGCTCCGCGGCGGATCTTCCGCCACGTCGGCTGCGGCGACCTCGCTCTCGACGGCCGCTGCTCGGTCTGCGGGGCCACCCCGGCACCGGGCGACCTCGAGATCCGGCCTGGTCCCGGCGCCGACCCGACGCTGCGCGACGACCCGGTGTCGGTGGCGCTGCGCGAGCCACACCGGCTGCTGACCCCGCTGACCCTGCGCTGAGCGCGGCTCAGCCGGCGGCTGCGCGCACCTTGTCACCCAGCCGGCGCGGCGTGTCCGGCGTGCCGCCGTGGGCGGCGATCCAGTCGTAGACCTCCTGCCGCTGCGCGTGGCACATCAGCCCGACGACGTCGCCGGGGCCCGCCTCGGCGACCAGGCCTGCCAGGCAGTCGACCTCTGTGTCGTAGGAGGTCACGTCGGTCACCCCGACCCGCTCGGCGCCGTCGCGGAGCAGCCGGTCGAGCTCGCCGCGCTCACGCCCGCGGAGGTACTTCTCCTTGTGGGCGATCGCGACGACGTCCGCCCCCATCGCCCCGATCTCGCCGAGCCGGCCGATCAGGTCGTCGGTGCGGTCGCCGACCGCGCCGAGCCCGAGCAGCAGCCGCGCACCCGGGCGGCGTACGCCGTCCATGATCTCCAGGAGCGCCTCGAGCCCGACCTCGTTGTGGGCCAGGTCGATGACCACGGTCGTCTCCTCGGCAGTCGGGCCGGGCAGCGGCACGGTGAAGATGTTCATCCGGCCGGGGTTGTGCTCGGGGTCTGGAAGGAAGGTGCGCAACCCCTCGACCACCGTCGTGCGGGGTACGCCGATCGCGAGCGCCGCCGACGCGGCAGCCAGGGCGTTCTCGACGTTGAACCTCGAGAGCCCGCCCAGGGTCATCGGCACGTCGGCCAGCTCGACGAGGGGGTCGGGGTCGGCGCCCGGGCGCAGGACGGAGACCCAGCCGTCGATGACGGTGGACGCCCGGCCGTGTTCCGCGAGGGTCTCGCGGATGGCCGGGGAGTTGGGGTCGCGGGAGAACACCCAGGGGTGGGCGTGGGTGACGCTGCGCATCGCGAAGACCCGCGGGTCGTCGCCGTTGAGCACCGCCCAGCCCCGGCGGCGGGTGATCCGCGGGACCACCGCCTTGACCTCGGCCAGCTGGTCGAGGGTGTCGATGCCCTGCAGGCCGAGGTGGTCGGCGCTGACGTTGGTGACCACCGAGACGTCGTTGCGGGTCAGGCCGATGCCCTTGAGCAGGATGCCACCGCGCGCGGTCTCGGTGACGGCCAGCTGGACGCCCGGCAGCGCCAGGACCCTGCCCGCGCCGCTCGGGCCGGAGTAGTCGCCGCCCTCGACCAGCTCGCCGTCGAGGTAGATGCCGTCGGTGTTGGACCAGCCGACGACCTTGCCGGCCTGCCGTCCGATGTGGGCGATCATCCGGCTGGTCGTGGTCTTGCCGTTGGTGCCGGTCACCGCCACGACCGGGATCTTCGGGGTGATCGTGTGCGGAAGGTCGCCGTCCGCGCTGGCGGCGACCCGTTCAGCAGCCCGGCCGACCGCCTGCTCGACGTCCTCGACCGGTACTGCGTCGAGCACGTCGGCGACCGCCCGACCCATCTCCTCGGCCCGGGTCCGGTGCCGCCACGGGTAGGCGACCACCACGACGTGCGGGTCGGAGGTCGCCCGGACCCGTACGGCGAGTCGCATCGTCCCGGACTCGTGCGCGATCTCGCGGACCAGCCGGGCGACGGCCCGGAGCGCGAACCGCGCCCGGAAGCCGGTGTCGGGCTCCCCCGGTCGGGCGCCGGACAGGCCGATCCGGCGGGCCAGCCGCCCGGCGGTCGACGTCGGCGCCGAGGCAAGGCCGCTGATGTCGAGCGTCAGCTTGACCGCCGCCCTGGGGAAGTAGAGGTTCGGGCCTTCCAGGACCCGCAGCTCGACGAGGGACGTCACCGCGGAACCGTACCGAAGCGCTCAGGCACCCATCGCGTGGAAGCCACCGTCGACGTGGACGATCTCGCCGGTGGTGGCGGGGAAGAAGTCCGACAGCAGGGCGCAGACGGCCTTGGCGGTCGGCTCGAGGTTCTTCTCGTCCCAGCCCAGCGGCGCCCGGTCGCTCCACATCGACTCGAGGTCCTCGAAGCCCGGGATCGCCTTGGCGGCCAGGCTCTTCAGCGGGCCGGCGCTCACCAGGTTGCAGCGGATGCCCTGCGGCCCGAGGTCGCGCGCCAGGTAGCGCGAGGTCGACTCCAGCGCCGCCTTGGCCACGCCCATCCAGTCGTAGGCCGGCCACGCGATGGTCGCGTCGAAGGTCATCCCGACCACCGAACCGCCCTCGCCCATCATCGGCCGGCAGGCCATGGCGAGCGCCTTGAGCGAGTACGCCGAGACCTGCACCGCCTGGGCGACGTCGGGCCACGGGCCCTCGAGGAACTTCCCACCCAGGATCGTCTCCGGGTTGCCGAACGCGATCGAGTGCACGACCCCGTCGAGCCCGTCGACGTGCTCCCGCACCGCGTCGGCGAGGCCGGCGAGGTGGTCGTCGTCGGTGACGTCCAGCTCGAGCACCGCGGGCTCGGTCGGGAGTCGCTTGGCGATCCGGCGGGTGATCCCCAGCGCCCGGCCGAAGTTGGAGATCAGCACCGTGGCGCCCTGCTCCTGGGCCACCTTCGCGGTCGCGAAGCCGATCGAGGAGTCCATGGTCACGCCTGCCACCAGGATCCGCTTGCCCTCGAGGATGCCGCTCACTGGATGCTCCTTGTCGGTTGTCTGGCCATCGTGGTCAGTGGCCCATGCCGAGGCCGCCGTCGACCGGGATGACCGCGCCGGTGATGTATCCGGCGGCGTCACCGGCCAGCCAGGTGACCACCACGGCCACCTCGTCGACGGTCGCCATCCGGCCGAGCGGA
>JAHEXO010000222.1:0-3212 GCA_023252065.1 Nocardioides sp.
GCCTGGTGCAGCTGTTCGCCGGCCTCAACCCCGAGCGGATCATGGCGGCGTCGTTCTCGACGGGGCTTGCTCGGTTCGCGCTCGAGCGCACCGCGTCGTACGCCAAGGAGCGGACGGTCTTCCAGGGCCCCATCGGCATCCACCAGGCGATCGCCCACCCGCTCGCGCAGTCCAAGATCGAGATCGAGCTGGCTCGGCTGATGACCCAGAAGGCCGCCGCCCTCTACGACGCCGGCGACGACATGGGTGCCGGCGAGGCCGCCAACATGGCCAAGTACGCCGCCGCCGAGGCCGCCTGTGACGCCGCCGATCGCGCCGTCCAGACCCACGGCGGCAACGGGATCACCCAGGAGTACGGCATGGCCGGCCTGCTGGTCGCGACCCGCGCCGGGCGGATCGCGCCGGTGTCCCGCGAGATGATCCTGAACTTCGTCGCCATGCACTCCCTCGGCCTGCCGAAGAGCTACTGAAGCGGGGTCGGGTAGAGCCGCTTGCCGAAGGTGAGGGTGTGGATGTCGTAGCCGCTGGACTGGGCGTCGTCGCCACGCTGCCACCTCTCCCGGTCCCACCAGCGTGCTGCGATCCGGACCGGGCTCTTGAAGCACTGGACCGGCAGGATCACGCGCGTGCGGTTCTCCCGGTAGTCGATGCGCCAGATGGCGCCGAGGCACGGCACCAGGCGCCCGCTCCGGTAGCGGCGGACCGTCAGCTCCCTCGACCGGTGGCCAGGGGTGGCGCTCAGCACGACCCGGTCTGTCCGGCGCGGGCCGCGGACGACCTACCAGTGCTTCACGTGGCCGACCCGGCGGAGGTCGCGGAACGCGGACGTGGAGCGACCCGTGCCGGGTCACCACGAACCTGATGTCGCCGTTGCGCTGGCCGAGGTCCGCGAGGTGTACGGCGCGACGCCGAGCGTGAGGGCCAGGGCGAGGCCGGCCGGTGCGAGGGGGCGGAGCTTCCGAGTGTTGTTCATGGGTCGTCGGATGCCGGCCCGCCCGGAAAGGTTCGGTCGGTGTGCCGGAGCGCGTCACGCCGTCCAGCGGATCGCGTCGTCCAGCCAGTCCGCGGGGGCGTGGACACCTCGCAGCTCGGGCCGGCGCGCCAGCAGCTCGGAGAGGCCGCCGGCCGTGCGGTCGGCGCGGTCGCGAGCTGCGGCCGCCTTCTCCTGCTGTCTCCCCGTGGGGCCGGTGCGGAGGTCCAGGGGGAGCTGCTCGGTGGTCATGGACCCAGCATCGACGCCGTGTCTTGCGTCCGCGTTACGGCGCGTGAACGTCAGATGAAACCTGGCTCAGCGGAGCGGCACGAACCGGTAGTACCCGTGCCGGGTGACCTGCACCTCCCGCATCGAGCTGGCGACGCGGAGCATCGTGCCGGCGACCGGGATCACCATGACGCCGCCGGAGTGGAGCTGGGCGACGAGCTCGTCGGGGAGCTCGCGGGCCATCGCGGAGACCAGGATCCGGTGGAACGGCGCGGCCCCCGGCAGGCCGAGGACGCCCGGGACGGCTTCGTGGATGCTCGCCCACGGCACGTCGCACGCGTCGAGATGGCTGGTGCCGAGATCCACCAGGTCGGGCTCGAGCTCCACGCCGAGGACGCGCCCGGTGGGACCGGTCAGGTGGGCGAGCAGGGCCGTGGTCCAGCCCGACCCGCAACCGACGTCGAGGATCTTGTGGCCCGGCCGCACGTCCAGCAGCCGGAGCATCGCCTCGACCGTGCTGGGCTGGCTGTTGGTCTGGCCGTGCCCGATCGGCAACGGGCCGTCGTACGACGCGTGCCGGCGTTGGCTGCGCGGCAGGAACGCCTCCCGCGGCATCGCCGCGAACGCCTCCGCCACCGCATCTCCTCCGCCCATCCCCCCACGCTATTCCCGGTAGTCCGTGACGTACGTCAGCCGACTCGCCGGGCACCGGGCTGACGAACGTCACGGACTACCGGGAGGGGCGACGAGGGGGTCGGGGGACGAAGAGGGGGACGCGGGCGGCGTAGGCGTCCCAGCCGGGTCGCTGCGACATCGTCTTCTCCAGCAGCCTGGCCCCGGTGACGTTGCGCAGGAAGTGGGTCATCGCCAGCGGCGACAGCACGGTGACCAGCGCCGGAAGCCAGCCCGACGCGGCGCCGCCGACGATCCAGATCCCCCACCAGAGCAGGGCGTCGCCGAAGTAGTTGGGGTGGCGGGTCCAGCCCCACAACCCGCGGTCCATCACCGGCCCGCGGTCGGGGTCCTTCTTGTACGCCGCCAGCTGGGCGTCGCCGACGGACTCGAAGACGACGCCCACGGCCCAGACGACCACGCCGACCCAGACCAGCCAGGTGGCCGCGACGTCCTCGTGCGCGGCCGCCAGCACGGGCAGCGAGATCAGGCAGATGACCAGCCCCTGGGTGAGGAACACCTGGGTGATCGCGGCCCGGAAACCGCCGTCGCCGAGGAGCTCGGCGTAGCGCGGGTCCTCGCCGGCGCCACGCGACCGGCTGAAGATGTGTCGCGCCAGGCGGGCGCCCCAGACCACCACCAGCAGGGCGACCATCCAGCGCCGCCACGGCGTACCCGTGCCGACGACCGCGGCCACGACCGCGATCGCGGCCAGCGCCAGGCCCCACGCCACGTCGACGACCGAGACGCGGCCAGCCCGATGCGCGGCGTATGCCGTCAGCACCATGGCCACCGCAGAGACCCCGACCGCCATCAGCGCGAGGCCCCACCAGGTCGGGATCACCAGTCACGCTCCAGCGGCAGGGTGTGAGCGCCGCCCGGGCGGACGCAAAGGATCTGGTCGACCCCCATCCGCCCGTCCGGAAGGCCAGCGCGCCACCCACGAGGTAGAGCCGCCAGACCCGCACCACCTCCTCGCCGACCAGCGCGGTCAGCTGCTCGAGGTGGCGCTCGAAGTTCTCCAGCCAGCCGGCGACGGTCAGCACGTAGTGCTCGCGCAGGGCGTGAACGTCGCGTACCTCGAGCCCCCCAGCTCCGAGGTACGCGACGGTCTCTCCCACGGGCCGCATGTGCATGTCGGGAGCGATGAACGACTCGATGAACGGTCCACCCCCCGGATGCCGTCCGGTCCGTGACATCTGCTGCACCAGCACCCGACCCCCGGGCTTCACGGCTCGCTGCAACACGTCGACGTACGCCGGGTAGTGGCGCTCGCCGACGTGCTCACCCATCTCCAGCGAGCCCACCGCGTCGAAGTGCCCGCGCTCGGGCACCTCGC
>JAHEXO010000222.1:3222-5024 GCA_023252065.1 Nocardioides sp.
CTGCAACCGGATCTCGACCCGGTCCTCGAGCCCCCGCTAGCGGATCCGCCGGTCGACGAACCGCTGCTGCTCCGCGGCGATCGTCACCCCGGTGACCCGGACGCCGAAGTGCTCCGCGGCGTGCAGTGACAGCGACCCCCAGCCGCAGCCGACGTCGAGCATCGTCATCCCTGGCTCGAGGCCGAGCTTGCGGCAGACCAGGTCGAGCTTCGCCCGCTGTGCCCTCTCGACCGTCTGGCCGGGCGCGGTGAAGTAGGCGCAGGAGTAGGCCATCTGCGGGTCGAGGATCAGCGAGTAGAACTCGTTGGAGAGGTCGTAGTGGTGGCTGATCGCGCTCCGGTCGCGGCTCGGGCTGTGCAGGCGTCCGCGCACCCGCGCCTGCGACGCGGGCGGCTCCGGCGGGAGCCCGACGACGCCGAGCGAGCGGAGGGTGCGGACCGCGTGGGCGAGGGCGGCGGGTCTCGGCCGTCCGGTCACGCCGCGTTCGCGCCCGACGGCGAAGGCGTGCGTCAGCGCCTCGCCGAGGTCGCCGTGCACCTCGATCTCGCCGGTGACGTAGGCCTGGGCGGCGCCGAGCTCGCCGGGGTGCCACAGCAGCCTGCGCAGTGCGTCTGGGGTGCGGATCTCGACCAGCGGCCCGTCGGCGGGGCCGGCCTCGGAGTCGTCCCACGCGCGCAGCCGCACCGGCAGGTCGCCCCCGACGAACGGCGCGGCCGCCTCGGCGAGCGACGGAGCCACGGCGAGGTCGGAGGTCATCGACCGCCCTCCCGGGAGAGCACGATCTGGTTGACGTCGAGGTAGCCCGACGCGAAGCCGGCGCGGCTGTACTCCAGGTAGAAGTGCCACATCCGCACGAAGGTGTCGTCGAAGCCGAGCGCAGCCACCCGGTCGCGCGCCGCGAGGAACCGCTCGTCCCACTGGCGCAGCGTCTCGGCGTAGTGGGTGCCGAACGCCATCCGGTCGGTGACCCGCAGGCTGGTCCGCCTCCGGGTGATCCGGTCGATGACCTCGACCGACGGCAGGAAGCCCCCGGGGAAGATGTACTTGTTGATCCACGTGTAGGTGTTGCGGGTGGCGAGCATCCGGTCATGGCGCATGGTGATCGCCTGCAGGCCGACCCGGCCGCCGGGCGCGAGCGAGCGGTCGAGGATCGTGAAGTACTCGTCCCAGAAGTCGTAGCCGACGGCCTCGATCATCTCGACCGACACCACGGCGTCGTACGACGCGTCGGCCGGTAGGGCGCGGTAGTCGAGGAGCTCGACGGTCACCCGGTCGGTCAGCCCGGCCTCGGCGATCCGCTTCTCGGCCAGGGCCTTCTGCTCGGTCGACAAGGTGATCGAGTGGACGACGGCGCCACGTCGCGCGGCCCGGATCGCGAGCTCGCCCCAGCCGGTGCCGATCTCGAGCAGCCTGGTGCCGGCGCCGACGCCGGTGTGGTCGAGGAGGCGCTCGATCTTGTGCGCCTGCCCCGCAGCCAGGTCGCTGCCCGCACGGGGCACTGACATCCGGACCAGCCCGTCGCCGTGCAGCTCGTCGGCCGGGAACAGCGCCGAGGAGTAGGTCAGGCTCGGGTCGAGGAACAGCTCGAACAGGTCGTTGGACAGGTCGTAGTGGTGCGCGATGTTGCGGCGCGAGTTGGTGCGGGTGCTCCGCTGGTGGCGCGGCGGCCGGGCGACCGCGAGCGCGCGCAGCCGCTGCAGGCCGGCCGGCACCAGCGAGGGCATGTCGGCGGCGAGCACGGTGAGGAAGGCGCCGAGGTCGGGGGCATCCCAGGCTCCGGTGAGGTAGGCCTCCCCGAAGCC
>JAHEXO010000223.1 GCA_023252065.1 Nocardioides sp.
TTCGACGGCACCCCCGAGCCGGCTGACGAGCCCGCCGACCCGCCCGCCGACCCGCCCGCCGACGACCTCCCCGAGGAGACCCCATGACCGAGGACGTACTGGAGGTCGCAGTCGCCGAGCTGCGTCCTTCGCTCGAGGCGCTGCTCATGATCGCCGACCAGCCGCTCGACGAGCCCACCCTGGCCTCGGCGGTCGGACACCCGGTCACCGACGTCACCGGCGCGCTCGCGGCCCTCGCGGCGGAGTACGACGAGCAGGGCCGCGGGTTCGAGCTGCGCAACGTCGCCGGTGGGTGGCGCTACTACACCCGCGACGAGTTCGCCCCCGTCGTGGAGACGTTCGTGCTCGACGGCCAGCAGGCACGGCTGACCCAGGCGGCGCTGGAGACCCTGGCCGTCGTGGCCTACCGGCAGCCGGTCTCGCGAGCCCGGGTCTCGGCCATCCGGGGCGTCAACGTCGACGGCGTCATGCGCACCCTGGTCACCCGCGGCCTGGTCGAGGAGGCCGGCCACGACCACTCCTCGGGCGCCAACCTCTACCGCACCACCTCCTACTTCCTCGAGCGCATCGGCGTCAGCTCCCTCGACGACCTGCCCGAGCTCGCCCCCTACCTGCCCGACCTCGACGACCTCGACGAGCTCGAGGACGCGATGGGGTCGATGGGCAGCGAGCGGGCAGCCGCCCCGACCGACGGCCCGACCGACGCTCCCACCGACGGCGGCTCGTGAGCGGACCCGACCTCGAGCGCGACGCCGACGGGCTGGTCCGGCTCCACAAGCTCCTGGCCCGCTCGGGCGTGGCGTCTCGGCGCAAGTGCGAGGAGCTGATGCTCGCCGGCGAGGTGACCGTCGACGGCGAGGTGGTGACCCGGCTCGGCACCAAGGTCGACCCGACGGCGGCCGTGATCCGCGTGTCCGGGCGCCGGCTGCCGCCGATCTCCCCGAACGTCTACCTCGTGCTCAACAAGCCGGTCGGGGTGACTTCGACGATGTCCGACCCCCACGCCGCCCGCACGCTCTCCGACGTGCTGGCCGACCTCCCGGACGACCGTCCCGAGCGGCTCTTCCACGTGGGGCGCCTCGACACCGACACCGCCGGGCTCCTGCTGCTCACCAACGACGGCGAGTTCGCCCACCGGATGGCCCATCCGTCGTACGAGGTGGACAAGACCTACGTCGCCGCGGTAGACGGCCAGGTCTACCCCCGCGCGATCAAGCAGCTGCTCGCCGGTGTCGAGCTGGACGACGGGCCGGTCACGGTGTCGTCCGCCCGGCTGGTCGGCGGCCGTGGCAGCGACCGTGGCTCCATCATCGAGCTGGTCATCCACGAGGGCCGCAACCGGATCGTCCGTCGGCTGCTCGACCACGTGGGCCATCCGGTGCGCGAGCTGACCCGTACGGCGATCGGCCCGGTCGTGCTCGGGCGCCTCGGCGTGGGCGAGCTCCGCGAGCTGACGCACGACGAGCTGGGAGCCCTCCTCGACGCCGCCGAGCTCTGAGGACGTTTGACCCGACCTCGGACTCCGCGACATAGTGCGACAGGTCGGGTGTGGTCGGGACCACACCGCAGCGACGCCCATCAGCTCGGAGGTGGCACAGAAGTGAGTATCCGTCTGCGTAGTGGCCTGGCCCTCGCCGCGACCCTCGCCCTCGGGGCAGCGGTCGCGCTCGCGCCCTCGAGCGCCCAGTCGGCCAAGCCCGAGCAGCCACCTCTGGTGCCGATCCAGATGCTGGCCATCAACGACTTCCACGGCAACCTCGCGCCGCCGAGCGGCTCGTCGGGCACGGTCACCCGGCTCAACGCCGACGGCACCACGACCCCGCAGACCGTGGGCGGTGCGGCCTACCTGGCCACCCACCTGCAGATGGCGCGCGCGGGCCACCCCAGCACCGTCACCGTGAGTGCCGGCGACAACATCGGCGCCAGCCCACTGTTGTCCGCGGCCTTCCACGACGAGCCGACGATCCTGGCGCTCAACGCGATGGGGCTGCAGGTCTCGTCGGTGGGCAACCACGAGTTCGACGAGGGGAGCGCCGAGCTGCTGCGCATGCAGAACGGCGGCTGCCGCACCGACGACGGCTGCTACGACGCGGGACACCCGTTCCCGGGCGCGGCCTTCCAGTACCTCGCCGCCAACGTGATCAGTGACGCGACCCATCAGCCCTTGCTGCCGCCCTACTGGGTGCGCAACGTCAACGGCAACCAGATCGGCTTCATCGGGGTGACTCTCAAGGGCACCCCCGACATCGTCACCGCCTCCGGCGTCGCCGGGCTGCAGTTCCAGGACGAGGTCACCACGATCAACCACTACGCGCAGGTGCTGCAGAAGCAGGGAGTGAAGGCGATCGTCGCGATCGTCCACCAGGGCGGCATCCCGGCCAGCCCGGCGTACAACTACGACTGCAACGCCGGCGGTCCCGGCTCGGGCGTGACCGGCGACATCGTGCCGATCGCCCAGCAGATCTCGCCGAAGGTCGACCTGATCCTCACCGGGCACACCCACACCGCCTACGTCTGCGACATCCCCGACCCCGACGGTCAGCCGCGCCTGGTCACCAGCGCCTCGTCGTTCGGTCGCCTCTTCACCGACGTCGAGGGCCAGATCAACACCCGCAGCCACGACTTCGTGCGCTCGTCGCTGACCGCCACGAACGTGCCGGTGACCCGTGACGTCGCCCCGGACCCGACCGTGCAGACGATCATCGACCGCTACAACACGCTGATCGGGCCGATCCAGAACCGGCCGGTCGGCTACATCTCGGCCGACATCCTGGGCCGCGGGGCCACGACTCCGGAGGAGCCGCTGGGAGACGTGATCGCCGACTCGCAGCTGGCGGCCACCTCGAGCGCCGCCACGGGCAACGCCGTGGTCGCGTTCATGAACCCGGGTGGCATCCGCGCCGACCTGGTCTACAAGGCCAGTGGCAGCGAGGGGGACGGGGTGGTCACCTACGGCGAGGCGTTCACCGTCCAGCCGTTCACCAACCTGGTCGAGACGATCTCCCTGACCGGTGCGCAGATCGTCACGCTGCTGCAGGAGCAGTTCACCGGGCCGCTGAACACCACGGCGCCCAAGGTGCTGCAGGTGTCCCAGGGCTTCACCTACACCCTCGACCGGTCGAAGACCGGCGCCGACAAGGTGGACGTGTCGTCGATCAGGCTCAACGGGGCACCGCTCGACCCGAGCGCGAGCTACCGGGTCACGGTGAACAACTTCCTGGCCGGCGGCGGCGACGGGTTCAGCGTGCTGACCCAGGGCACCGACCCGGTGATCTCCGCGGTCGACATCGACGCGTTCGTGGACTACCTGACCGCGAACTCCTCGGCAGGGTCGCCGCTCGCGCCACCGCCCGCCAACCGGATCACGGTCCTCAACTGACGCGGCGAGGCCCGGGAATCGGGGCGACGGCGCGGGTCCGTCGCCCCTAGGATCGCCCGGTGCTGCGAGGAGAGAAGGTCTACCTGAGGGCCCGCGAGGAGGCCGACGTCGCGGTGCTCCACCGCGAGCTGTACGACGACGTCGAGGGCTTCGCCCGGGCCGACGGGAGGGCGTGGCACCCGCGAGCCCTCTCGACCGGCTCGCCGTACGACCCGAAGGCGCCGACCGACCAGGCCACGCCGTTCACGATCGTGGCGGTGGAGGGCGACGAGCTGGCCGGTGAGGCCCTGCTGTGGGACATCGACCTGCACAACCGCTACGCGCACGTGGGCATCGCCCTGCTCCCGGGCGTGCGCGGGCGGGGGCTCGGGAGCGAGACCGTGGAGCTGCTGACCGGCTACGGCTTCGACGTCCTGGGCCTGCACCGGCTCCAGCTCGAGACCCTGGCGGACAACGCCGCCATGATCTCCGCGGCGCAGAAGGTGGGCTACCGGTTGGAGGGCACCCTGCGGGAGTCCGCGTGGGTGCTCGGGACGTTCGTGGACGAGGTGATCCTCGGCCTGGTCGCCGACGAGTGGCGCAGCGGTCGCGGCTGACGGACACCAGCAAGGGGCCGGCTGGGCCGCGGCTAGGGTCGTCCCGTGGCAGTCAGGGCCGTGCGGGGAGCGACGCAGCTGGACATCGACGACCGCGAGCACATGCTGGAGCGGGTGGCCGAGATGGTGACCCAGGTGATGGACGCCAACGGCTGGGTGGTCGACGACTTCATCTCGATCATCTTCACCGCGACCACCGACCTGGTCTCGGAGTTCCCGGCCTACGCCGCGCGGATGCTGGGCTTCACCGATGTTCCGCTGATCTGCACCCGTGAGCTCGAGGTCGAGGGGTCGATGCCCCGCGTGGTGCGGATGATGGCGCACGTCGAGACCGATCTCCCGCGGGCCGACATCACCCACGTCTACCTCCACGGTGCGGCCGCGCTGCGCCGCGACCTGGCCCGGGTGCGGGCCGTCCCGGACGAGCCCGCCGGTGACTGAGCACCGCTCCGGGCTCCCCGAGCCCGTGCTGGTCGTCGGCACCGGCCTGCTCGGCACCTCCCTCGCCCTCGCCCTGCAGCGGCACGACGTCGAGGTGCTGCTCTCGGACCGCAACCCCGAGCACGTACGGACCGCGACCGGCCTCGGCGCCGGCACCGAGTACGACGGTCGCCCGGTGGGGCTGGTCGTGGTGGCCGTCCCGCCCGACCACGTGGCGACCGAGGTCGCCCGGGCCCTGACCGAGACCGACGCCGTGGTGACCGATGTCGGCAGCGTGAAGACGGCACCGCTCGCGGCGCTCCAGGAGGTCGCCGGTCTCGAGCGCTACGTCGGCAGTCACCCGATGGCGGGCAGCGAACGCTCGGGTCCGCTGGCCGCGAGCGCCACGCTCTTCGACGGCCGGCCCTGGGCGGTGGTGCCGCACCGGACCAGCAGCCCGGCCGCGACCGACGCGGTGACCGCGCTGGCCCGCCTGGCCGGAGCGAGCGTCGTACGGCTGAGCCCGGAGGAGCACGACCTCGCGGTCGCCCGCACCTCCCACCTGCCCCACCTGCTCGCGGTGCTGGTGGCCGGACGGCTGGCCGACGCACCCGTCGAG
>JAHEXO010000224.1 GCA_023252065.1 Nocardioides sp.
GCCGGCCGACGCCGCGACCGACCTCCCAGTGGCGGGCGAGGGCGCCGTGCTCTACCCCGACGCGTTCCCGCTCGCCCACCCGCCGGTGCTCCCGAGCGCGTCCTGGCTGGCCCGCGCCGTCGCCGAGGAGCTGGCCGAGCTCCACGACCCCGAGCCGCTCTACCTCCGTCGCCCCGACGCCATCGCGCCCGGCGCCCCGAAGCGGGTGTCGTGAGCGTGTCCGCGGTCGAGGTCCGCGTCGCCACCGACGACGACGCTCCGGCCGTCGCCGACCTCGAGGCGGCCGCCCTGGGGGCCGATGCCTGGTCACCGGCCCTGGTGTCGGAGGGGGTCGCCGGCCGTGTGCCGACGATGCTCTACCTCGTCGCCACCGACGCCGACGACCTGGTCGGCTACGCCGCCGCCAGCATGGTCGCCGACCTCGCCGAGCTCCAGCGGATCGCGGTCGCCGCGACCCATCGCCGTACCGGCATCGCCTCCGACCTCCTCGCCCGGGTCGAGGCCGAGGCGGGTCGCCGCCACGCCGACCGGGTCCTGCTCGAGGTGCGCGAGGACAACGCCGACGCCTGTGCCTTCTACGCCGCCCGCGGCTTCTCCGAGATCGACCGCCGGCCGCGCTACTACGCCGACGGCACCACCGCCGTCGTCCTGGTCAAGGAGGTGAGCCGGTGAGCGACGAGCCCTTGGTGCTCGGCATCGAGACCTCCTGCGACGAGACCGGCGTCGGCATCGTCCGCGGCCACACGCTGCTCGCCGACGCAGTGGCCAGCAGCGTCGACGAGCACGCCCAGTTCGGCGGGGTCGTGCCCGAGGTGGCCAGCCGCGCCCACCTCGAGGCGATGGTGCCGACGATCGAGCGGGCCTGCGAGACCGCCGGGATCCGGCTCTACGACGTCGACGCGATCGCCGTGACCAGCGGACCGGGCCTGGCCGGCACCTTGCTGGTCGGGGTCGCCGCCGCCAAGGCACTCGCGATCGGCCTCGGCAAGCCGATCTACGGCGTCAACCATCTCGCCGCCCACGTCGCCGTCGACCAGCTCGAGCACGGCGCTCTGCCCGAGCCCTGCCTGGCACTGCTGGTCAGCGGCGGCCACTCCAGCCTGCTCCGCGTCGAGGACGTGACCGGCGACGTCGACCCGCTCGGCGCCACCATCGACGACGCCGCCGGTGAGGCCTTCGACAAGGTCGCCCGGCTGCTCGGGCTGCCGTTCCCGGGCGGCCCCCACATCGACCGGGCCGCCCGCGACGGTCAGATCACCATCGACTTCCCGCGCGGCCTGACCAGCCGTCGCGACCTCGAGCGGCACCGCTTCGACTTCTCGTTCTCCGGCCTCAAGACCGCGGTCGCCCGCTGGGTCGAGACCCAGCAGCGCGACGGCGCGGTGATCGACGTGGGCGACGTGGCGGCCAGCTTCCAGGAGGCGGTCTGCGACGTGCTGGTGCGCAAGGCACTCGACGCCGCCACCGACCAGGGCATCGACGACATCCTGATCGGCGGGGGAGTCGCCGCGAACTCCCGCCTCCGGGCCATGGCCACCGAGCGGGCCGAGGCGAAGGGCCTCCGGGTCCGGGTCCCGAGACCCGGACTCTGCACCGACAACGGTGCGATGGTGGCCGCGCTCGGCGCCGAGCTCGTCGCGCGCGGCCGGCCCGCCTCGGCCCTCGACCTGCCGGCCGACTCGTCCCAGCCGATCACCGAGGTCGTGGCCTGACCTCAGGCCCCGGGAACGCTGCCGCCGGTCGGGATGACGTACGGGTTCACCGTGACGTCGACTCCGGGCCGCGGGGCGACGGCGTACTCCATCGAGCCGTCGGACGCCACCCGCACCAAGGACCACCTGCCCCCCTGGTAGATCGGGACCAGGGCGTGGGTGTCGTCCTCCCACTCCTGTGCGTTGAAGGTCGGCTGCACCTTCGCGGTGGAGTGACGGTCGAACAGCCGCTTGCCCTGGAGGTCGAACATCGCGATCCCGTTCGCCCCGGCGCCCTCGACGACCGAGGGGAGCCCCAGGATCAGCCGGCCGTCCGGCGAGAACGACTGCAGGGTGTTCTCGCAGGTCTTGAAGCCCTGGAACTCACCGCCGCCGAGCAGCTTCGAGCAGGTGCCGACGTCGGTGATCCGGCTGTAGCCGATGGTCAGCCCCGACTCGTTGACGTCCGCGACGGAGAGGAAGCTGCCGTCCTGCAGCTTCTGGGTGCCGGAGCCGGAGACCTCCCACGGCTGCCACGTCGCGCCCGGCACGGTGACGATCACCGTGCAGCTGGACTCCTGGCAGCTCGGGCCGGCCCGACCTGGGGTGGCCGTGCCGACACCGGTGACCGGGCCCAGGTGCCACTCCGAGCCGGGGACGGGGTCGCCGAGCGGCCGCGGCTCGCTCGCCCAGCCCTCCCAGATCATCACCTGGCCGGCCGGCGTCAACCACGCCGCGATGCTGTGGGGCCGGTTGACGCTGAGGCCCCAGCTGCTGCGCACCGGGTCGTGGAAGGTGCCGTCGGTGTCCTGGACCTCGATGTACGGCGTGCCCTGGTCGGTCGTCTGCCACACCCGCGCCCCGTCGGCCAGCTCCACGAACACGCTCGGGGTGTAGCGGGTGTTCACCTCGGCGGTGCTGCCGTCGGTCAGGTGCAGCGTGCCCTTGTAGACGTAGTCCATCGCCGGGGCGGCGCCGGTCGGCAGGTCGGAGACGTCGAGCACGCCGGGCGCAGGCTGCTGACCGTCGACCGTCGGCGTCCGGGTGGGCGAGGGGCCCTGGGTGACCGGGGCCGGCTCCGGCTTCCCGCCGGTGTGGGTGGCAAGGGCCGCGGTCGGCACGATCAGGCCGACGGCGGCGGCCACGCCGACGATCACGCTCGCCGTACGCCGGCGCCGGATCGAGCGGGCCCGGCCCTGCACGCCGGCCAGGCCTAGCGTGCTGCCGTCCATCTCGCCGGCGCGGTCGTGCAGCTCTCGCGACAGCTGGTTGGTCAGGTCGTCGTTCATGACAGGTCGTCCTCCTCGCTCACGCGGGGGTTCAGGGTCTGGGGTGCACGGGCCCGCAAGGTGGCGAGCGCCCGGCTGGTCTGGGACTTGACGGTCCCCACGGAGATGCCGAGCACGGCGGCCGTCTCGGCCTCGCTCATCTCCTCGTAGTAGCGCAGCACGACCACGGCACGCGCCTTGCGGGGCAACGTCTGCACGACGTCCCACAGGGCCGCACCCGTGCCGTCGCGCGGGGCGTCGTGGTGGGGCTTCTCGAAATGGTGCAGGGTCTCGTCGGCGGTGCTGTGCTCGCGGCGCTTCCACGCGCGACGCCACAGCGAGTTGTGCTCGTTGACCAGGATCCGCCGGACGTAGGCGTCCATCGACCCCTGGTCGCGCACCTTGTCCCACGACAGGTAGAGCTTGGCGAACGCTGTCTGCACCAGGTCCTCGGCGTCGTGCCGGTTGCCGGTGAGCAGGTACGCCGTCCGCAGCAGGCCGGCCTGCCGGGCAGCGAGGTAGGCCGCGAACTCCGTGTCGCGGTGGTCTCGTCGGTCGGCCACAGCCACTGCTCCCGTCCGAGCCTCGGGCGGTCGGTCCATGCTCTCCTCCTCGTGGTCACCACCAAGACGCAGGTGGCGGAGGAGAGGTTGCAATCCTGGCAGAGCGGGCTCAGGGGTTGGTCCCGAACCCGAAGTAGAGAGCGTTCGAGGGGTTGGCGGCCACCACGGTGGCTCGGCTGAGCACGCCTGAGGTCGAGCAGCGCAGGATCACGGACGCGTGGACGTCGGCCTCCAGGACCATCAAGGAGCCGTCGTCACCCCAGGCCTCGCCGAAGACGCGGTTGCCGTGCACCGGAGGCACCTCGGTCACCACCGAGCCGTTCGCGGCGTCGAGGATCCGCAGCCCGTCGCCGTCTCCTGCGGTGGACCGGGCCACGACGTATCGGCCGTCCGGTGAGAAGTGCCCGACGTCCCAGGTCGGCGGAGCCTTCCAGAGCACCCGCCCGGTCGCCACGTCCACCACCCCGGAGCCGCCGCCGGTGAGGTTGCCAGCGACGAGGTCGCCGGACGGCCCGCCCTCGGTGACCCCGGACGCCCAGGTGAGGCCCGGCACCAGACGTGGCGCCCTCCCGGTCCCGAGGAGCCACACGCCGTCCGCCGAGACGTCGGTCCCGGTGGTGGGGAAGCGGTTCGCGACGACGCGGGTGCCGAAGAAGCCGACCGGGCTCACCACGAAGCCCTTCGGCGTGGGCATGCGCAGCTGCCCGATCTCCCCCATCGTGGAGAGCGGACCGGCGTACAGGGTGCCTCCTTCGACGGCGTGGTGGCAGTCCTTCATGAGCCAGTACGCCGACTGGGTCCGGTCGGCGCTGGTCGCGAAGCCTTGGGAGCCGCAGCCCAGGAGGGTCGCCGGTGCACCGCGGTCGACCCAGGAGATCTGCCCGACGGTGCCGCTGGCGAACATCGGTCCGGAGCCGTGGCCGAGCGTGAACACCAGCAGCCCGCCGCCCTGCGAGGGAACGGCCGAGAGGGCGTTGTGCGGCATCGCCAGATGGTGGCCGTCCGCGGTCCGGTAGGTGCGGCCGGCGGTGTAGTCCAGGGCCGGAACCGAGTCCTGCGGCAGAGCCAGCAGTGCCTCGATGCCGGCCGGGAAGTGGTGCCTCGGACGCCCACTCGGCTCGAAAGGGGAGCCGGACGAGCCGCCCAGCCAGATCGCGCTGGGAACCACGATCGCGGCGACGGCGGCGGCCGCGACGAGCGCCGCGCGGCGCCGCCGCGAGCGCAGGGTGCGGCCCCGCGCCGTGACGGTCTCCAGTGACGTCGAGGGGTACACAGTGTGCACGGCCCGGTCACGCAGGGTGTCCGTCAGCAGGTCCTCGGGCTTCATCGGTCCTCCTCGCCGTCGTCGCTCAGCTCGGGATGGTCGGGCAGAGCCTGGCGCAGCGCACTCAGGGCGCGGCTGCTCTGCGACTTCACGGTGCCCACGGAGATGCCCATCAGATCGGCAATCTCCGCCTCGG
>JAHEXO010000225.1 GCA_023252065.1 Nocardioides sp.
AGTGGGCCTGCACCGACCACGTCTCGCCGGAGGAGGTCGTGGACCTCGAGGACCGTCGCGTCGCCCACGGGTATGCCGGAGGCCCGCAACGCCTCGGCCACCCGGTGAGGCGTCAGCGGCCCGGGCTCACGGGCGAGGTGCTCGCGCACCTGCTCGACCAGGTCGGCCGTCATCAGGCAGCCCGGTCGCTGGCGATGGGCATGGTGAGCACCTGCCTGGCAGCGCGACCCAGGGGCCCGCGCCTGGTGCGCACCGGGCCCAGGCCCAGGTCTATGGACTCCGCCAGCCCGCGCTGGTCGGGCATCCGCGCTGCGACCGGGGCACCGGTGAGCCGGCGGAGCGCGTCGTCGTCGATCGCGCCGCCCCGGACCACGGTGGCGACGGTGCCGTGGTCGGCGAACCGCCGACACATCCGCACCGCCCCGGCCAGCCCCGGAACGCTCGGCACCACCATCACCAGCAACCGGTCGCAGCGCGACACCACCTCGTCGACCAGGGGATCCGGGCCGCGGGGCAGGTCGAGGACGACCGTGTCGTGCCCACGCCGGGCGGCGGACAGCACCTCGCGCACTGCGAAGGCCTGGAGGGTCGGCGGCGCTGGCCCGGCGTACCAGGTGAGGGCAGCGACGCCCGCGCGGCGCGGGAGTGACTCACGGAGGGCCCGAGCACTGAGCCGGCCGGTCGTGTGCCCGATGCCGTCCCAGCGGACGCCTTCGACCAGGTCGAGCCCGAGCACCTTGTCGACGCCCGGACCGAGGGGGTCGGCGTCGACGACCACGGACGGACCCGTGCGCCCCGCCACCTGCGCGAGGGCACAGGCGAACGTCGTCGCGCCGGAGCCGCCCGACCCACCGATCACCCCCAGCGTCAGGCCTCTCGCCGGGCCGGTGTCGACGATGTCGGTGAGGCGCTCGACCAACCAGCCCTCGGACCGCGGCAGCTCGGCCACGCTCTCGGCGCCGACCGCGAGGGCCGAGCGGAACACCGCGTCCGGCGTAGGCGCGAGCAGGACCACGAAGACTCCCTCCCGCCGGCTTGGCGAGGCGCGCGCCAAAGCATCTGCGAGGTCGTGGCCGACGAGGACCAGTGGCGCCCTCGGCCACGCCCGCAACGCGGCCGGGACGTCGCGGGCCACCTCGGGAGTGGAGCCGGCGGCCGCCGCGAGCCGCAGCAGCTCGTCGAGGAGCCGCTCGTCGGCGGTGACCAGCAGCGGAGGAGGTGAGGTGCTCATGCCGCCACCCTCCGTCGTACGTCGGACGACCCGACGGCCTCAGGCCGCGGCCTGTGGACGACGGGTGCGCGAAACGCGTCTGTGCGCGATCGCCGGGCCGGAAGGGGTGGGGCGACCTACCATGAGGACCATGCCAGAGCGCCGCGGATCCGCCCGCCCGCTGCGCGTGCCGCACCGGTCGGCGGCGTTCTTCGACCTCGACAAGACGATCATCGCCAAGTCGAGCAGCCTGGCCTTCTCCAAGCCCTTCCAGGCCGGCGGCCTGATCACCCGTCGGGCGATGCTGCGCTCGGCGTACGCCCAGTTCGTCTATCTCGTCGGCGGTGCCGACCACGACCAGATGGAGAAGATCCGGGCGTTCATGTCGCAGCTCGTCGAGGGTTGGGACGTCGAGACGGTCAAGGAGATCGTCGCCGAGACCCTCCACCACGTCGTCGACCCGATCGTCTACGACGAGGCCGTCTCGCTGATGGACGAGCACCACGCGCTCGGTCGCGACGTCGTCGTCGTCTCGGCGAGCGGGGCCGAGGTGGTCGAGCCGATCGGCGAGATGCTGGGCGCCGACCACGTGATCGCGAGCCGCCTCGAGATCGTCGACGGCAAGTACACCGGAGACATCGACTACTACGCCTACGCCGAGGAGAAGGCGCACGCCATCGAGGCGATGGCAGCCGAGCGGGGTTATGACCTCGAGCAGTGCTTCGCCTACAGCGACTCCATCACCGACGCACCCATGCTCGAGGTGGTCGGCCACCCCCACGCCGTCAATCCCGACAAGGAGCTGCGCAAGCTGGCGGCGAGCAAGGGCTGGCCGGTGCTGCAGTTCACGCGGCCGGTCACGCTGCGCAGCCGGATCCCGGTGAAGCCGACTCTCGCGGCGTTGACCGTCGGTACGGCGCTCACGCTGGGCGGGGCGATCTGGCTCAACCGCCGCCGTCGGCTGGGCGCCTGAGGCTGCTCCAGTCTTCGGATCGCCGCGACACGCGCGACCACCCGCAGGGGTGAAAGTCAAGCCTCGCCTGCCCTTGTGAGGCCCTGCTCGGAGGCGTAGACAGGACACCAGAACTGAAGAACCAGCACACGAACCGGGTACCCACGCGGCGATCCACCCTTCCTACAGGGCGCACGTCATCGGAAGACTTCCGGGGCTGCCACCAGAGTAGATGCACGCTTGGTAGCCGGGTCCGTGTGTGAGCGGCGGCACCCGATTCGTCGGGTGCCGCTCGCATGTCCGGGCCTGGTCGGCGTACCTCATGAGCCACACCCCTACCCCGCCCCCCGCGCTCTCGACACTTCCAAGGCGTGGCACCGCCCGGGAAGCGTGCGAGTCGCCGGTGAGCCGGTGACTCTCCCGGCACCCTCACCCGCCCAGGAGCGGGGAGGCCTCGGCGCCGGCGGCGTACGCCTCGGCGCAGTAGAGCAGCCACGCCTGGACCCCCGGACGGCCGCCGGTGGCGTAGCCGCGCAGGTTGGACTCGTACGCCGGCCGCAGCGCCAGGTGGCCGGCCTCGGGCACGACCAGCGACTTGGTGTCGACGCCTCGCGCGACCAGGACCAGCCGCTCGGCCGCCCGGGCCACGATCCCGTTGGCGGAGGGGAAGGGTCGGGTGGTGAGCAGGTCGGCGTGGACGAGTGCTGCGGTCACCAGGGCCGGGTGGTCGGCCTCGAGGAGAGCCACGGTCTCCCGCAGCCGCGCCGCGGCCTCGGCGTCGCGGGGGCGTCCGCGCTCCTCGCCGGGCACCGACGAGGGGGCAGCCAGGGCGTGGAGCCGAGCCAGCGCCTGCAGCGGGGAGTGCGCGAGCACCGGGACCAGTCCGAGCAGCTCGACCGAGACCCTGAGCGCGGCCTGGGCGACCTCGTCGCCACCGCCCGCGCGCACGGACTCCAGCGTCGACCCCGACCCGTCGAGCACGGCGCTGGCGTGAGCTCCCCGGAGCAGCGACTCGGTGGTCAGCTCCGGAGAGGTGCGGCGAAGTCCTCGGTCGCGCAGCAGGGTGTCGATCCCGTCGCGGACGGCGGCGTACGCCGAAGCCACGCCCTCGAGGCGCTCGACACCCTCCAGCCGCTCCACGTCGGCCACCGTAACGGCCGCCCGGGGGCCGCGTGGTTTCGAGACGGGGGCCAGAGCGCCCTCCTCAACCAGCGGGGACCCGCGCTGCCCCTCCTCAACCAGAGGGGGGCCGCGCGGCCGCGACGCCTGCGGTGGACCGGCGGCGAACCGCCCTGTGGCAGGCGCGGTGGCGGGGTGGGCGGCGGGTAGCCTCGGTCTTGATGAGCGACGAGCAGATCCCCGGAGCGGAGCCCGACTGGGCCCACTCGTTCGGCGGCGTCGCGGAGGCCTACGAGCGCGGCCGCCCGACCTACCCCGCCGAAGCGGCCCGTTGGCTGCTCGGCGGCGAGCCGCTGACGGTGCTCGAGCTCGGTGCCGGCACGGGCAAGCTGACCCGGGTGCTGGTCGGGCTCGGCCACGACGTGCACGCCACCGACCCCGACGCCGAGATGCTCGCCGTGCTCGAGACCCGGCTCCCCGGGGTGCGCACCGCGGTCGCGTCGGCCGAGGAGATCCCGCTCCCCGACTGGTCGGTCGACGCAGTGGTCGCGGCGCAGGCCTTCCACTGGTTCGACCTCGACAAGGCATTGCCCGAGATCGCCCGCGTGCTGCGGCCCGAGGGCATGCTCTGCCTCCTGTGGAACCAGCGCAACGAGAAGATCCCGTGGGTACGCCGGCTCGGCGCGCTGATCGGGACCCAGGAGCAGCTGCGCGACCCGGCGGAGGCACTGATCTTCAGCGAGCTGTTCGGGTTCGTCGAGGACCACGAGTTCAGCCACTGGCAGACCATCGACCGCAAGACGATCCAGGACCTCATGCTGTCGCGGTCCAACGTCGCCGTGCTCGACGAGGAGGGCCGCCGGGCCAAGCTCGCCGAGGTCGTCGCGTTCTACGACGAGTACGGCCGCGGCATGGACGGCATGCAGCTGCCCTACGTGACGCGGTGCTTCCGAGCCCAGGTGCTCGAGCGGCCGTCCTACGACGAGGGGAGCGGCGGGCCCGCCGGCGCGGCCGACGGAGGTGGCGGCGACGACGGGCCCGACGACATGGTGCTCATCGACTTCAGATGAGCTCGACCTCGTTGCGCGCGGCCACGTCGGCATACCAGCGGGCCGAGTCCTTGAGGGTGCGCCGCTGGGTCTCGAAGTCGACGTGCACGATCCCGAAGCGCTTGTCGTAGCCCCAGGCCCACTCGAAGTTGTCCAGCAGCATCCAGACGTAGTACCCCCGCACGTCGGCGCCGCGCTCGATCGCCTCGAGCACGGCGGCCAGGTGGTCGCGCAGGTAGGCGATCCGCGCGTCGTCGTGCACCCTTCCGTCGACGACCACGTCGTGCTCGGCCATGCCGTTCTCGGTGACCCGCATCGGCAGCCCGACGTCGCGCTGCACGCGCAGCAGCAGGTCGGTCAGACCCGAGGGCACGATCGGCCAGTCCATGATCGTCTTCGGCGCGTCGATCTCGGCGTACGACGCCCGGTCGGTGCCGGGGAACAGCCGGGTCCGGTACACCTCGCCGGTGACGCGTGACGGGTTGTAGTAGTTGATCCCGACCGAGTCGACGGGCGCCCCGATCTCGGCCTCGTCGCCGGGATGCACGAACGCCCAGTCGGTCAGTCCCTCGGTCGTGGAGATCAGCGCCTCGGGATACCCGCCACCGAACATCGGGCCGAGGAAGATCTGG
>JAHEXO010000006.1 GCA_023252065.1 Nocardioides sp.
TACGGCCCGAAGATCTCGATCCAGGCCAAGGACGCGATCGGGCGCACCTGGCAGCTGTCGACGGTGCAGTACGACTTCGGGCAGCCCGCCGGCTTCGGCCTGGAGTACGTCGCAGCCGACGGGTCGCACCAGCAGCCGGTGATGATCCACTCGGCCAAGTTCGGCTCGATCGAGCGGTTCATCGGCGTGCTGATCGAGCACTACGCCGGGGCGTTCCCTCCGTGGCTCTCACCGGTGCAGGTGCAGGGCATCCCGATCGCCGAGCGGCACGTGTCCTACCTCGAGGGCGTGGCCGAGAAGATGGCGGCGCGAGGCCTGCGGGTCGAGGTGGACGACTCCGACGACCGGATGCAGAAGAAGATCCGCAACGCGCAGCTGCAGAAGGTGCCGTTCATGGTGATCGCCGGCGACCAGGACATGGAGGCCGGTGCGGTGTCGTTCCGCTACCGCGACGGCCGCCAGGACAACGGCGTAGCGGTCGAGGAGGCCATCGAGCGGGTGGCTGCTGCCGTCGCCTCGCGCGAGCAGGTCTAGCGCACGCGCTTGGTGAACTTCCGGCACGGGGAGATGAAGCTCTCGCCGAGCGCCGACACGGGGTAGTCGAAGTCGCCCTCGTCGACCCACCCCTGGCGGGCGTAGAACGACCGCGCCCGGTCGTTGCCGCGGACCACCGCGAGGAACGCGACGTCGTGTCCGGCCGCGGCGATCTGGCGCTCGGCCTCGGCCAGGAGCAGACCGGCGACGCCGGAGCCGCGGAAGTCGCGGTCGACGTAGACCTGTTCGGCCTCGTCGTCGTGGACCATGACGAAACCGGCGACCTGGCCATCGACCTCGGCCACGGTGGTCTCGTCGGTCTCGGTGACGCGGGCCGTGACCCGGTCGAGGAACGCGTCCGGCGTACGCCGCTCGGTCAGGCCGTCGGGCACCCGCCCGGGGTGCACGTCGTGCCAGCCCCGGTGGAACAGCCCGGCGATCGCGTCGATGTCGTCGGCTGTCGCCGGGCGCAGGATCGGGTCGGACACGTGGCGAGCCTAGGTGGTGCCTAGGATCGCGCCATGTCCTCAGCCGACCACGACCCCGTGCACCAGGACGGCATCGGTGGCCCCGACGGGCTCGAACGGCTCTGGACGCCCTACCGGATGGCCTACGTCCGCGGCGAGAACAAGCCGGCTGACGACACGGCGGGGGAGTGCCCGTTCTGCCGGATCCCGCGGGCCGACGACGACGAGCGCTACCTGGTCGTACGACGCGGCGAGCTCGCCTACGCCGTCCTCAACCTCTATCCCTACGCGCCCGGCCACCTGATGGTGTGCCCCTACCGGCACCTCGCCGACTACACCGACACCACGGTCGAGGAGGCGGCGGAGATCGCAGCGCTGACCAAGCAGGCGATGCAGACGCTGCGGGCGGTGTCTCGGGCCGAGGGCTTCAACCTCGGGATGAACCAGGGGTCGGCCGGGGGCGCCGGGGTCGCCGCGCACCTGCACCAGCACGTCGTACCGCGGTGGACCGGTGACCAGAACTTCATGCCGATCATCGGCCGCACCAAGACCCTGCCGCAGCTGCTCCAGGAGACCCGTGCCCTGCTTGCGGACGCCTGGAGCAAGGCCGGTCAGCCGACGGCGTAGGGGTACTCCTCGCTGCGGTGCTGGAAGTCGAGGATCGCGGTGTTCAGCACGCGTCCGTCCTGGATCTCGATCGCCCGGCTGAGGGTCTCGTCCATCTCCCACGCCTCCGGCCCCTCGAGGAGCGGGCGCAGGAAGGGCATCAGGGCCTCGCTGATGTCCCAGGTCGCGGAGTTCCAGAGGTAGGACGGCGTGTGGTCGACGGCGTAGTAGTGCACGTGGTCACCGACGTCGAACATCGGCTCGTCGAACGAGGTGGGACGTGCCCACTCGAAACCCATGCCCTCGTCGCAGGAGACGTCGACGATGAGGCTGCCCGGCCGGAAGGCGCCCAGGTCGTCTTTGCGGAGGTAGATGAGCGGGTTGTTGGGGTCCTGGAGCGTGCAGTTGACGACGAGGTCGTGCTCGGCGAGGAACGGCGCGAGGGGGACCCGGCCGCGCGAGGTGATCGCGTGGCTCGGACCGCCCTCCGGGTCGTGGTCGAACTGCAGGATCCGCACCGAGTGGATGGGGGACGCCACGGCGGCCACGCCGCGCGTCGTGAGCACCGACACCTCGTGGACGCCCTGCGCGCTGAGCGCCGTCACCGCTCCACGCGCCGTCGCGCCGAAGCCGATGACGACCCCGCGGAGCCGGCGGCCGTAGTCACCCGTCGAGCCGATCAGCTGGAGGGCGTGCAGCACCGAGCAGTAGCCGGCGAGCTCGTTGTTCTTGTGGAAGACGTGGAGCCCGACGGCCTGGTCGCGGGTCCAGTGGTTCATCGCCTCGAACGCGATCAGGGTCAGGCCCTTGTCGATGGCGAGCTGGGTGAGCTCGGCGTCCTGGACGCAGTGCGGCCAGCCCCAGAGGGTCTGTCCGGGTCGCATCGCATGGACGTCCTCCAGCTGCGGCTTGAGCAGCAGGACGACGTCGGACCGCTCGAAGATCTCATCCCGCGACGCCATCCGGGCCACGAACGGCGCGAGCTCCGCGTCGTCGCGGCCGAACGTCGCGCCGTACCCGTGCTCGAGGGTGATCCGGGCCGCCACCTCCGACGGGAGACCCGCCAGATGGTCGGGGTGGATAGGCAGCCGGTACTCGTTCTCCTTGGCCGACCGCCCGAGCACTCCCAGCTCGAGCAGGCTCACCTCTTCTTGTTCGGGTGGATCTGCTCGGAGAGTGACTCGGGGTGAGCCTTGGCTCGCTTGTCGGCGCGCTTCTCCTTGATCGACTTCGTGGACTTCTTGGTCATTCCCTGCCGCGGCGACTTGTCGCTCATGCTGGCTCCATCGTCGGGAGCCTGAGTGGCTCCGCCTACTCACCGTACGCCCTGGAGCCCGGAGGGCCCGTCGGTCAGGGCAGGCGGCGCCGACCCTCCTCGAAGAACGCGAGCACCGTGTCGGTGTCCACGGCCTCGGAGAGCAGGCGGACGGCCCCGAACGGCTCGGTCCAGAAGTCATCGGCCGGTGGCACGACCCACGGGCCGACGTAGGCGTAGGGGATCGAGATCGCCGAGTCGCTCGGGGAGACGCCGTAGTTGACCTCGTCGAGGGCGATCGCGACGTCGAGGTGCTCGGGCCACAGCACCGGCTCCTGGCCCGGGTCGAGCCGTCGCAACGCGGCGTCGCCCGCCTCCCAGCACCGGACCAGCCACGCGGACACCGAGGGGGAGACTCGGAGCGGCTCGTCGAGGTCGGTGGCCGCCGTGTCGGCGTAGACCTCGGCCAGCGAGACCTCGGGCAGCCCGAGGAGGCCCAGGAGCTCACGAGGGCTCCGCCCGTCGACCTGTACGACGGTCTGGTCGCGGGTGACGGCCCCGTCGCCGTAGGTCACCGGGCTGCCGGCCGTCGTGGCGAGACCTCCGGGGACCACACCGAGTGCGATCTCGCCGGTGGCCGCCCACTGCGGACCGGCCAGCAGGACCTCGGCGACCACGTGCAGCGCTCGTCGCGTGGCCGGCAGGGCGTCGTCTGAGGACATGGCCCCAGTGTGCTCACTCGCCGCCGTCCGCGTCGAGGTCGGCGTGCAGGTCGGCGTAGCCCTCGGCATGGGTGTCGGCGACCTCGACCGAGTGGGCGACCCCCGTCACGGCGGTGAGGAAGGAGTCGCGGTCGAGCACGACCAGGGACACCTCGGTGATGGCCCTGACCGAGGCGGAGCGCGGGGCGTCGCGCAGGAGAGCCAGCTCGCCGAACCAGTCGCCGGGCCCGAGCTCGCGCAGCACCGTGCCGTGCTGGGTGACCTCCGCCCGGCCCGACACGATCACGAAGAACGCGTCGCCGAGGTCGCCCTCGCGCAGCAGCCAGGCATCGGTCGCGGCGTCGCGCCGGGTCTGCTCCTTGACCAGGCGCTCGACGACCAGCGGCGACAGCACGGCCAGGAAGGGCACGTGCATGAACCGGTCCACGTCGTCCCGCGACACCGACGAGCGGGCGTCTACGCGGCGGAGGCCGGGGAGGATGAGCAGGCTCACCACCGGAAGCAGGAGCCCGATCACGACGAACGCGCCAGAGGTGCCGACCACGCTGATCAACAGCGGAGCCAGGAGAGCACCGGCCGCGATCGCGATGGACATCATCGACTCCTGCATCGCGAACACGGTCACGAGGAGCCGGTCGGACATCGAGCGTTGGACGAGGGTCCGGGCCGCGACGTCGTAGAACAGCTTGCCGGCCCCGGAGCACGCCACCAGCACCAGCGCGACGGCCTCGGAGGGTCCCGCTCCGGCGAGGGCGATCGGGATCCCGGCCAGGACCGCGCCGGCGACGACGGCGGTCGCCAGGTGCCGACGCCCGACCAGCATCACCGTGGCCGCTGTCCCGACCAGCCCACCGATCCCGACGGCGGAGTTGAGGACGCCGGGTCCGGACTGGGGGAGGTCGAGCACGTCGAGGGCGAGGACGACCAGGAGGATGTCGAGGGAGCCGAGGAGCAGGTACTCGGCGAAGGTCGCCGTCGCGAAGAGGCGGGCCGCGGGGTCTGCGAGCACCGGTCGCCACCGGACGCCCGGGGCGGAGCCGGCAGCGGGGGCCGGCCGTCGCGTCGTCAGCGACATCACCAGCACGGTGGCGACGGCCATCAGGGCCGCGATGACCAGGACGGCACCACCCGGACCCCAGGGCACCATCAGCAGCCCGACCCCGAGCGGGCCGACGAAGGCCGCCGACGCCTCGCCGGCGCCGGACAGGGAGTTGGAGGCGGTGAGCTCCTCGGTGGTCTCGGCCAGGTCGGCCAGGATCGTGTTGTGCACGGGTCGCGTCCCGGTGATGGCCACGCAGGTGGCGACGGCGGCCAGCACGACGAGGACGACGGGGCCGGCCACCAGCGCGACACCGAGGGCGGCGAAGGTCACCGCCTGGGCCGCGTAGCCCAGGGTGAGCGCTCGGGAGCGGCTCATCCGCTCGAGCCGGCCGGCGACGAACGGGGCAGCCAGCGCTGCCGGCACCAGCTGCACCACCGACATCAGGCTCGAGCCACGCACTCCGCCGACGCCGTACGCCCAGACGAGCGTGGCGATCCAGGCTCCCCACTCGGCGGCGTCGAAGAGGAAGTACGCCGCGAGGACACGGCGCAGGCGACCGTTGGCAGCCGCGGCTCGGAGCACGGTGGCCCGGCCTGGACGAGCCTCGTCGCCGTTCATCGGGAGCACCCTCTCACGCGCGAGGGCGGCGACCGCTCAGAACGGAACGAGCACGGACAGCAACCCCTCGCCGTTCCCTCGCCCCGAGACCACCCGGCAGAAGTCGACGGCGTCCAGCTCGATCTCCTCGCCACCGCTGCCGTGCGACCAGGTGCCGCCGGCCGGTCCGGTGAGCGTGAGCCGGTACGGCGCCCCGTGGCGCGCGGCCCACTCCGCCACCACGTCGGCGACGAGGACCCCGTCGTGGTCGGGTGTCAGCTCCGGACACCGGCCGACCGCCTGGGCGAGGTCCATCCGATGCATCCAGGGGTCGCGGGTCAAGATCACATCGGTCAGGAAGCCGATGGTCCAGCGTTCCGGTCGCCCGCCGACGTTCTGGGTCATCGGGAGCGTGCGCCGCCGGACGAACCCGGGCGTACGCCGACGGCCGCGCGTCGCCCGGGTACCGACCTCCCGGGCCGCGGAGACGACCCGGTCGGGCGTCCACTCCGCGCGCTCGTCGACCTGTACGGCGGTCAGCCCGGTGAGCGGGTCGACCCTGTCGGCCTTGGCGCGGGCGGCGGCCTTGCGCTGCTGCCGCATCGTCTCGAGGGGGCTGCTCGCCATGGTCGCCATCCCGACGGTGTGGCAGGCCATCTGCCGCACGTCCCACGCAGGGCACGGCGTCGGCAGGGCCCAGTCGCCGGGATCGAGAGCGGCGAGCGCGTCGGCGGTGCGGGCGTACTCGGCCGCGGCGAGGCGCATCGCGGTGTCGTGGGGGAGTGCCTGACGCACCGGGGTGGCCAGGGTGGGCGAGTGGGTCGTGGTCATGAGGTGGCTTCCTGGGTCGAGGTGATGGGTGGGATGCCGACGCCGTCGCACCACATGTCGACGGCACGGGCGAGCAGCCGCGAGAAACGGTCGCCTCCTGGGTCGTTGGCCAGCTGCTGGTCGATCAGGCCGCCCATCAGGGCGAGCAGGATCGCGACGTCGTCGGGGTCGGCGACGCCTCGCTCGGCGGCGATCGCGTAGGACTCCTCGAGCACCCGGACCGCGGGGGCGTAGCTCTCCGCGCTGGGCTCGAAGCCGGGGATGACCCGCTGGTTCATCAGCTGGTAGCGCACCGGGTCGGCGACGGCGAAGTCGAAGAAGGTGCGGGTGATCTGCTGGGCCGCGGCTCGCAGGTCGTCGGTGAGGCTGTCCCGGCCGGGTCGGACCGCCTGCTCATAGGCCGTCCACGCCTCGCCGTACATCGCGTCGTAGATCGCGTGCTTGGAGTCGAAGTGCGAGTAGAGGGACGGTGCCCGCATCCCGACGCGATCGGCGACGTCGCGCAGCGTGAGCCCGGTCAGCCCCTGCTCGCGGGCGACCTGCCACGCGGCGTCGAGGATCTCCCGGCGGGTCTGCTCCCGCCTGCGGGTCTGCCTATCGACGTTAGGCACTTCTAACATGGTTAGGAGTGTCGGCGTGCGGGAGCGCGCTGTCAAGGGAGAGCGGCGCAGTCGCTACCCTGCTGCCGCCATGCTCGAACGCTTCCGCCAGTTCTGGACCCACGTCTGGGCCCCCGTGGGCGACCTCCTGCTCAAGCTCGGGGTCAGCCCCAACACCGTGACCCTCGTCGGCACGCTCGGGGTCTGTGCCGGCGCCCTGATCTGCTTCCCGCAGGGCTGGCTGCTCGCCGGCGTGCTGGTGATCACCGCCTTCGTGTTCAGCGACATGATCGACGGCTACATGGCCCGCACCAGCGGCCAGACCTCGCCCTTCGGTGCGTTCCTGGACTCCACCCTCGACCGGATCGGCGACGCGGCGATCTTCGGCGGGCTGGCGATGTACTACGTCGGCCCGGGCGACTCCGAGTGGAAGGCCGGGCTCGCGATCTACTGCCTGACGATGGGTGCGGTGACCTCGTACGCCCGCGCCCGCGCCGAGTCGCTGGGCATGCAGGCCAAGGTCGGGATCGCCGAGCGGTCCGACCGGCTGGTCGCGATCCTGGCCGCGACCGGCCTGGCCGACATCTTCCGGATGGCCGGGGTCGGCGACGGCGCCCTGTGGCTGATCCCGATCACGCTGGCGGTGCTGGCGGTGGCCAGCACGATCACGGTCGTGCAGCGGATCCTGGTGGTCCGAGAGCAGGCCCTGGCGGCCGCACCCCCCGCACCACCCGGCGTGCCTCCGGCCGAATAGTGGCGGTGCGGGCCCGAGCCCTACGATGGAGCCATGGCTGCACCGATCGACCACAGCACCACTCGCACCGCCGAGACCACCTCGACCAGCACCGGCACCACCCGCGTGAAGCGGGGCATGGCCGAGATGCTCAAGGGCGGCGTGATCATGGACGTCGTCACCGCTGAGCAGGCGAAGATCGCCGAGGACGCCGGCGCCGTCGCCGTGATGGCGCTCGAGCGCGTCCCCGCCGACATCCGCGCCCAGGGCGGCGTCTCCCGGATGAGTGACCCCGACATGATCGACGGCATCATCGAGGCGGTCTCGATCCCGGTCATGGCCAAGGCGCGGATCGGCCACTTCGCCGAGGCACAGGTCCTGCAGAGCCTCGGGGTCGACTACATCGACGAGTCCGAGGTGCTCACCCCGGCCGACTACAGCAACCACATCGACAAGTGGCAGTTCACCGTGCCGTTCGTGTGCGGGGCCACCAACCTCGGTGAGGCACTGCGCCGGATCACCGAGGGCGCGGCGATGATCCGCTCCAAGGGTGAGGCCGGCACCGGTGACGTCTCCAACGCCGTGACCCACATGCGTGCGATCGGCGGCGAGATCCGCCGGCTGGCCAGCCTCAGCCAGGACGAGCTCTACGTCGCCGCCAAGGAGATCTCGGCGCCCTACGACCTGGTGCGCGAGGTCGCCGCCGCCGGCAAGCTCCCCGTGGTGCTGTTCACCGCGGGCGGCATCGCCACCCCGGCCGACGCGGCGATGATGATGCAGCTGGGAGCCGAAGGCGTGTTCGTCGGCTCGGGCATCTTCAAGTCGGGCAACCCGGCCCAGCGGGCCGAGGCCATCGTCAAGGCGACGACCTTCTACGACGACCCCGACATGGTCGCCAAGGTCAGCCGTGGTCTCGGTGAGGCCATGGTCGGCATCAACGTCGACGAGATCCCCCAGCCCCACCGGCTGTCCGAGCGCGGCTGGTGAGTTCGCCGACCGTCGGTGTGCTCGCCCTCCAGGGCGACGTCCGGGAGCACCTGCGCGTCCTGACCTCCCTGGGGGCGCTCGCGACCGCCGTACGACGGCAGGCCGAGCTCCAGGCGCTCGACGGGCTGGTCATCCCCGGCGGCGAGTCGACCACGATGTTCAAGCTGGCTCGCACCTTCGACCTGTTCGAGCCGCTGCGCCAGCGGATCAAGGAGGGTCTGCCGGTCTTCGGCACCTGTGCCGGGATGATCCTGCTGGCCGACCGGATCGTCGACGGGGCGCCCGACCAGGAGACCCTCGGCGGGCTCGACATCACCGTGCGCCGCAACGCGTTCGGGCGTCAGGTCGACTCCTTCGAGGGCGACCTCTCCCTCGAGGGGCTCGCGGAGCCGGTGCACGCGATCTTCATCCGGGCACCGTGGGTCGAGGAGACCGGTCCGGGGGTCGAGGTGCTCGGCCGCGTCGAGGACGGAGCGACCGCCGGTAGGATCGTGGCCGTCCGGCAGGGGCCGTTGATGGCGACGTCCTTCCACCCCGAGGTGGGCGGCGACGACCGTGTGCACCGCCTGTTCCTGGACCTGATCCACTGACCGCTGCAGAGCAGAAGAGGGACGAATAGGCATGTCCGGCCACTCGAAATGGGCGACCACCAAGCACAAGAAGGCCGTCATCGACGCCCGTCGCGGCAAGATGTTCGCCAAGCTGATCAAGAACATCGAGGTCGCCGCGAAGATGGGCGGCGGTGACCCCGCGGGCAACCCGACCCTCTACGACGCCATCCAGAAGGCCAAGAAGTCGTCGGTCCCCAACGACAACATCGACCGCGCCGTCAAGCGCGGGTCGGGTGCCGAGGCCGGCGCCGCCGACTACCTCACGATCATGTACGAGGTCTACGGCCCGCAGGGCGTGGCCTTCCTGGTGGAGTGCCTCACCGACAACAAGAACCGCGCCGCCATGGAGGTCCGCACCGCAGTGACCCGCAACGGCGGCACCATGGCCGACCCGGGCTCGGTCTCGCGGCTGTTCAACCGCAAGGGCGTCGTGATCGTGCCGAAGGCGCAGGAGGCCCGCGAGGTCAGCGAGGACGACGTGCTCGAGGCGGCGCTCGACGCCGGTGTCGAGGACGTCAACGACCTCGACGAGGCCTTCGAGGTGGTCTCCGAGGCGACTGACGTGGTCGCGGTACGCAGCGCACTGCAGGACTCCGAGATCGACTACGACTCGGCCGAGGTGCAGTTCGTGGCCACCATGGACATCCCCGTCGACGCCGACGCCGCGGGCAAGGTGTTCCGCCTGGTCGACGCCCTCGAGGACCTCGACGACGTGCAGAACGTCTTCACCAACGTCGACGTCCCCGACGACGTCCTGGCCGCACTGGACGCCTAGCCCTACGCCTAGCCCTGCGTGTCGTACGCCGCGCGATCGGCGCCGCCGGTTAGCGTGTCCGTGCGAACAGGTGTTCGGACGGAGGCGAGGGCATGCGTGTGCTGGGGATCGACCCGGGGCTGACCCGGTGCGGCATGGGCGTCGTCGAGGGCGACGTCGGTCGCCCCCTGAGCCTGGTCGACGTCAACGTCATCCGCACGTCGTCGGCCGAGCACGTCTCCCAGCGCCTGGTGCACCTCGAGCGCGGCATCGAGGCCGGGCTCGACGAGCACCGGCCCGACGCGGTCGCCATCGAGCGGGTCTTCGCCCGCTCCGACTCCAGCACGATCATGGGCACCGCCCAGGCCAGCGGCATCGCGATGGTCGCGGCGGCCCGGCGCGACCTCCCGATCGCCCTCCACACCCCGAGCGAGGTCAAGGCCGCGGTCTCGGGCAGCGGGCGGGCCGACAAGGCCCAGGTCGGCGCCATGGTCACCCGGATCCTGCGCCTCGACGCACCACCCAAGCCCGCCGACGCCGCCGACGCGCTGGCCCTGGCGATCACCCACATCTGGCGCGGCGGGGCGCAGGCCCGCATCGACGCGGCGCTGGCCGCCGCGGCGGCCCGGAGCGCCCGATGATCGCCTTCGTGCGCGGCCCGGTCGCCGCCCTCACCCTCACCAGCGCCGTCGTCGAGGTGGGAGGTGTCGGCCTCGAGGTCATGTGCACGCCCAACACGTTGGCCAGCCTGCGCACCGGTCACGTGGCGACGCTGCCGACGTCGATGGTCGTCCGCGAGGACTCCTTGACCCTCTTCGGCTTCGCCGACGACGACGAGAAGCAGGTCTTCGAGCTCGTGCAGACCGCCAGCGGGGTGGGCCCCAAGCTCGCCCAGGCGATGCTCGCGGTGCTCACGCCCGACGCCGTCCGCCGAGCGGTCGCCGGCGACGACGTCCGCACCCTGACCGCGGTGCCGGGCATCGGTCAGAAGGGCGCCCAGCGCATCATCCTCGAGCTCAAGGACCGCATCGGCGCACCCACGTCCACCTCCGGTGGCGCCGTCCGGCCCGCGGCTGTCGAGCCGTGGCGCGACCAGGTGCAGCAGGGGCTCGTCGGTCTGGGCTGGTCGGCCAAGGACGCCGACCAGGCCGTCGAGGCCGTCTCCGACCAGGCCGGCGAGCAGCCCGACGTGGCCGCGCTGCTGCGAGCGGCCCTCCGCACCCTGAGCAGGGCGTGACCCGGTGACCGAGCCCACCCACGACCGCGAGCTCGACGCCCACGAGGACGCCTACCTCGCGTCGCTGACCGCCGCCGAGGCCGAGGGCGACGAGCGGGCGGTGGAGGCCACCCTGCGCCCGCGCACCCTCGACGAGGTGGTCGGCCAGCAACGGGTGCGTGACCAGCTGACGCTCGTGCTCGAGGCGGCCCGCCGCAGGGGCCGCGCCCCCGACCACGTGCTGCTCTCCGGTCCGCCCGGACTCGGCAAGACCACGCTGGCGATGATCATCGCCCACGAGATGTCGGCGCCCTTGCGTCTGACCAGCGGCCCGGCGATCACCCACGCCGGCGACCTGGCCGCGATCCTGTCGGGCCTCAACGACGGTGACGTGCTCTTCGTCGACGAGATCCACCGGATGTCCCGGCCGGCCGAGGAGATGCTCTACCTCGCCATGGAGGACTTCCGGGTCGACGTGGTCATCGGCAAGGGGCCGGGGGCGACCGCGATCCCCCTGGAGATCCCGCCCTTCACGCTGGTCGGGGCCACCACGCGGGCCGGGCTCCTCCCGGGTCCGCTGCGCGACCGGTTCGGCTTCACCGCCCAGCTGGAGTTCTACGAGCCCGACGAGCTCGACACGATCATCCAGCGCTCCGCCGGGCTGCTCGGCGTCGAGACCGACCGGGCCGGCACCGCCGAGATCGCCTCCCGCTCCCGCGGCACGCCCCGCATCGCCAACCGCCTGCTGCGCCGCGTGCGCGACTTCGCCCAGGTGCGCGCCGACGGCGTCGTGACCCGCGACGTCGCCCACCAGGCCCTCGACCTCTACGAGGTCGACGCGCTCGGCCTCGACCGGCTCGACCGCGCGGTGCTCGACGCGCTGTGCCGTCGTTTCGGGGGCGGTCCGGTCGGAGTCAGCACGATCGCGGTCGCCGTGGGGGAGGAGCGCGAGACCGTCGAGGAGGTGGCCGAGCCGTTCCTCGTCCGCAACGGCTTCCTGGCCCGTACGCCGCGCGGCCGGGTCGCGACCCGCGCAGCGTGGGAGCACCTCGGCCTCACGCCACCTCCGGCGCCACCCGTCGAGCCCGCAGTGGAGCCGACGCTGTTCGAGTCCTGAATGAGGCCGGGAACACACCCCCGGTTACACTTCACCCTCGGTCGGCGGCCCCGCTTCCGCCACCCCTGCCGCTGTCGGCTCCCCCCAGACAAGGACTCCTGTGAGCAACCCCGCGCCACTCATCTTCCTCGTCGTCGTGGCCGGGGCTTTCTGGCTGCTGATGATCCGCCCGCAGCAGCGCAAGGCCCGGTCGATGCAGGCCCTGCAGACCTCCCTCTCCATCGGTGACGAGGTGATGACCACCTCGGGGATCTTCGGGGAGGTCCGTGCGTTGGAGGAGGAGACGGTGCACCTGGCGATCGCCGACGGCGTGGACATCCGCGTCGTACGTGCTGCGATCGCGCGGGTCGTGACGCCGGCGGCCGGCCCCCCAGACGAAGAGAACGAGCTCGCGGACACCCCCGCCGAGCCGGAGGAGAAGCAGTAGATGGCACGCAACAGCTCTCGCCCCGGACGCACCGTGGTGGTGTTCTTCGCGGCACTGGCGGCGGCGTTCGGCCTGGTGGCCGTGATCGGCACCTGGAAGCCGGCGCTCGGCCTCGACCTCCAAGGCGGCACCCAGATCATCCTGACCGCCAAGGACTCGAACGTGAAGAGCGACCAGCTCAAGGAGGCGGCGAACATCATCGACGCCCGGGTCAACGGCTCCGGCGTCTCCGAGGCCACCGTCAACACCCAGGGCAGCAACGAGATCGTCGTCCAGGTGCCGGGCCCCACCAACAACACCCTGGTCCAGACCGTGGTCCGGCAGGCCCAGCTCTACTTCCGCCTCGTGGCGCAGGTGCCCCAGACCACCACGCCCTCCGCGCCGCTGCCGTCGGCGAGCCAGTCGCCGGGCAGCGGGGTGCTCAAGCCCTCGCAGTCACCGAAGGCGAGCAAGCCCACGTCGAAGGCCAGCGGGAAGAACCGCCCGCCCGCGGTGTTCGGCAAGGCCGGCCCGCAGCGGGCGAAGGCGACCCAGAGCCCGTCGCCGAGCAGCAGCCCTACCAGCAGCCCCGCCAGCAGCCCGACCGCGACGCCCGGCCGTGGAAACGCGCCGACCTCGACGTCGGAGGTGCACTACACGCCCGCGAACAAGAAGGCGTTCTCCGACCCGCTCACGTGGATGAAGAACCCCGACCCGCAGTCGGTGGCCGTCTACAACGCCTTCAGCTGTCCGCCGGCGACGCCGGTGGTCGACGACCCGACACTTCCGCTGGTCACCTGCGACGCCCAGAACAACAAGTTCCTGCTGTCCCCGGCCCTGATCAGGGGCACCCAGATCACCTCGGCCTCGGCGGGCATCCCGCAGCAGCAGGTGCAGTGGGTGGTCAACCTGCAGCTCGACAGCGCTGGAGCGGCGGAGCAGCTGAAGCTCTCGCAGGCGATGGCCGGCACCCAGGACCAGTTCGCGATCGTGCTCGACGGCCAGGTGATCTCGGCGCCGGTGTTCCAGGGGGTCATCGCGGGTGGAAACTCGCAGATCTCCGGCAACTTCACCGAGAGCTCGGCCAAGAGCCTGGCGACCAGCCTGAAGTACGGCGCCCTGCCGATCCAGTTCGACACGAGCAAGACCACGATCCAGGTCATCGGCCCCTCGCTGGCCGGTGACCAGCTCAAGGCCGGCATCACCGCGGGCATCCTCGGTCTGCTGCTGGTGATGGCCTACTGCCTGCTCTACTACCGGGGTCTCGGCACAGTGGTCGTCGCCTCGCTGATCGTGGCCGGTCTCACGACGTACGCCATGGTGCTGCTGCTGGCCAAGAGCGCCGGCTTCACGCTGACCCTGCCCGGCATCGCCGGCCTGATCGTCGCCGTCGGCATCACCGCCGACTCGTTCATCGTCTTCTTCGAACGCATCCGTGACGAGATGCGAGGCGGGAAGTCGATGCGGGTCGCGGTCGAGGCCGGCTGGATCCGAGCCCGGGCGACCTGCTTGGCCGCCGACTCGATCTCGATCCTGGCCGCGGTCGTCCTCTACATCTTCGCGGCGGGCGTGGTGAAGGGCTTCGCCTTCGCCCTCGGCCTTTCCACGCTCATCGACATCGCGGTGTTCTTCTGGTTCACCCACCCGATGGTGTCGTGGCTGGCCCGCTACCCGTTCTTCAACAAGGGCCACCGGCTCTCGGGGTTGGATGCCGAGAGCCTCGGCCTCGATCGCATCCCGGCAGGAGGGAGGGCCTGATGAGCAAGTTCACCCGGCTCGGGAACGACCTCTACTCCGGCAAGCGCTCGATCGACTTCGTCGGTCGACGTCACGTCTGGTACGCCGCCTCAGGCGTCATCATCATCGCCGCCGTCCTGGGGCTCTACTTCAAGGGCCTCAACTTCGGCCTGGAGTTCCGCGGCGGAGCTCAGTTCACCGTCACCGTGGCCCAGTCGGAGGCAAACCAGGCCAACGCCGACAAGATCCGGGTCGCGGTGGGCGACACCGGCATCGGCGCGGCCAAGCAGGTCGTGGTCACCACCGCGGGCAAGAACAACATCCTGGTGGAGACCGAGCCGCTCACGCCGTCGGAGAGCAACCAGATCAGCTCGACCATCCAGCAGACGATGGGCATCACCAAGGCCGACGTCTCCGTCGACGAGATCGGACCGAGCTGGGGCAAGGAGGTCGCCAAACGGTCGCTGATCGGCCTGTGCGTCTTCCTCGTGCTGGTGGTGCTCCTGATCTGGGGCTACTTCCGACAGTGGAAGATGTCGCTGGCCGCGATCGTGGCCCTGATCCACGACCTCGTGATCACCATCGGCATCTATGCCCTGTCCGGCTTCGAGGTGACACCCGCGACCGTCACCGGTGTGCTGACGATCCTCGGCTTCTCCCTCTACGACACCGTCGTCGTCTTCGACAAGGTGCGGGAGAACACCAAGGACCTCCGCACCAGCCGGATGACCTACGCCGAGGCCGCCAACCTCGCGGTCAACCAGACCCTGGTGCGCTCGATCAACACCTCGATCGTGGCGCTGATCCCGGTCGCTGCCCTTCTGTACGTCGGGGCGTTCCAGCTCGGCTCCGGACCCCTCAAGGACCTCGCGCTGGCGCTGTTCGTCGGCATGGCGGCCGGCACCTACTCCTCGATCTTCATCGCGACCCCGATGCTGGCGCACATGAAGTCGCGCGAGCCCGCCGTGCAGGAGCAGGCGAAGCGGATCCAGACGCGCCGGCGTCACGATGCCGACCGGTACGCCAACGTGCCGGCCTACACCGACGACATGCCGATCGCGGCCGACCCGGGTCTCGCCGTGGCCGGCGGGGCCGAGGCGCCCGCAGCCACCCGCTCCGGCGGCAACCGGCCGCTGCCCAGCACCGACGCGACCGGTCGCGGCCGCGTCGTACCGCAGTCGCGTGGGCCGGTCGCGCCGAGCTCGGCGAGCGGAAGGGCCCAGCCGGCGCGCAAGCCGAAGTCTAAGCGCGGGAAGAAGTGACCGAGCCGGGCGCGCAGGCGGCCTCCGAGCTGCTGCAGCGGCTGGTCGTCGACGTCCCCGACTTCCCCGAGCCCGGGG
>JAHEXO010000226.1 GCA_023252065.1 Nocardioides sp.
CTTGATGCCGACGGTCGCGGACTCCCGAGCGCCGATCGCGGCGTCCTTCCGGGCGACTGCCGGGTCGAACGAGCTGGCCGCACCCAGCGGCACCGGGAAGATCGTGCGGTAGCCGTGGATGGTGTCGTAGGCGAACAGGATCGGGATGTGCAGCCGCGACTGCTGGACCGCGACGTGCTGGAGATGGTTGATCTTCGCCGGGTCGGTGAGGCTGAACACGCCTCCGACCCCGGCCTTGGCGTCGGCGTCGGTCACCTGGCCGTCGGAGAGCAGCTGCACCTGCTGCAGCTTCTCCTTCACGGTCATCTTGGCGAGCAGGGCGCTGACCTCGGTCTCGATGCCGCGGCTGGGAGCCGTGCGCGTCGGGGCCAGGGCCTGCTCGTCGCGAGCCGGGTGGGAGCCCGGTGAGCTGCGGGCCACCGAGCAGACGGCCAGGACGGTGGATGCGGCGAGCGCCGCGCTGACGATGCGCTTCATGCGGGTACCTCCGAGAGTGGTGAATCCCGTCAACCGCGAGCCGGCGCGTGCCGGTGCGAGCGTTCGCGGACGCATCCCCCCGCCCACACCCGCGTAGGCAGCACCATCCTGATCCGGACCGGGCGGGGGCGGTACCACCCCTGCGGGGGGTGACAGAGTGGTCGACGGGCGGGGCGCGCGGACCTAGACTCGCGCCGAGAGCGTGCGTATTACGGAATGGGACGCATCATGCGCAACAAAGCCAAGGTCACGGACGCGACGGTCCGGCTGCTGGAGCACACCCGCTACGAGGTGCTGCCCACCGCCACGATCGAGGACAAGGTGCTGGAGCATGTCCCCGTCGACCGCGTCCTGACCGTCACCGCCTCGCCGAGCAAGGGCCTGCAGCCGACCCTCGACCTCGCCGAGCGGCTGACCGGGCACGGCTACGCCGTGGTCCCGCACCTGGCCGCGCGGATGGTGCGTGACAAGGCCGAGCTGAGCGAGATCTGCGACCGCCTGGTCGGCAAGGGCATCACCCGGGTCTTCGTGCCCGGCGGCGACGCCGACCCACCGGGCGTCTACGCCGACGCCCTGAGTCTGCTGGAGGACCTCGCGGCCCTGGGCAACCCCTTCACCCAGGTCGGCATCACCGGCTACCCCGAGTCACACCCCACGATCACTGACGACGTGACGATCCAGTCGATGTGGGACAAACGCCGCTACGCCACCCACGTGGTCAGCAACCTCACCTTCGACCCGGCGGTGCTCGCCGCCTGGGTACGCCGGATGCGGGCGCGCGGCATCACGATGCCGCTGTTGCTCGGGATCCCGGGTCCCGTGGACCGGGCGAAGCTCCTGTCGATGGCCGGCAAGATCGGCGTGGGGGAGTCGACGCGGTTCCTGGCCAAGAACAAGGGAACCTTCGCCCGGCTGGCCGCGCCCGGCGGCTTCACCGGCGAGAAGTTCCTGCTGAAGTGCGCCGCTGAGCTCGCCGCCCCCGAGTCGGGTCTCGAGGGCCTGCACGTCTTCACCTTCAACCAGGTGGCCGAGACCGAGACGTGGCGCCGCGAGCTGCTGGAGCAGCTGGCCACCCGCCGATGACCGGCGTTGCGGTCAGGCGGGGTCGTCGCGCTCGAGCGTGGTCGCGAGCAGGCCGGCCAGCGCCGCCTCGAGCCGGCCCGTGCCGGTGGGCACCACGGTCAGCGGCAGGCCGAGCCGGTCGGCCGCCTGCTGGGCGAGCGAGCGCAGCTCGGCGTCCGGCTCCTGGGCGAGCCAGACGACGCGCGTGTAGTGCCGGAAGTAGTCGTCGCGCAGCTCTGGCCAGCGGTCGAGGCCGAGCTCGCGCACGACGGTGCGCTCGAAGGAGCGGACCAGGAAGTCGGTGAGCAGGTAGGTGCCGGGCTCGGCGTCGAGTAGGGCCGCCAGCGCCGACTCGCCGTCGTAGAGGTCGTAGCAGTGCAGGCCGGGAAGTCGCTCGAGCCCGAGCTCCTCGCAGACCGTGTCGAGAGCGCCGTAGGTGCCGCAGTCGGCGTAGCCGACCGCGACGACGTCGTAGGTCGTCGACAGCTCGGCGGCCAGGCGGCGTACCTCGTCGGCGATCAGGTGGGGCCGGTTGTGCAGCAGCGGGGGGAGGGGATGGATGTCGACGGGCCAGTCGTGCCGCGCGACGACCGATGCCGCCGGCTGAGCCAGGGCTCCGCAGGCGACCAGGGCGACCCGTGGGCCGTCCTCAGCCCGGGAACGCAAGGAGGTCGACGAACCGGTCGTTGAAGTCTGCTCGGTCGGAGAGCTCGACATAGGTCACCTCCTCCAGCAGGGCCAGGGCCCCGGTCCGCTCGCGGATCGAGAGCAGCACCATCTTCGCGCCCTCACCGGCGACGTTGCCGGCGGCGACGATGCGGAGCACGGGGAGCGTGGGTACCAGGCCGATGCGGACGGCGGATGCCGCGGACAGGTAGCTGCCGAACGAGCCGGCGAGCAGCACCTGCTGGAGGTCGCCGTGCTGGAGGCCGAGCTCCTCCATCAGCAGGGTCCAGCCCGTGGAGATCGCGGCCTTGGCGAACTGCAGCTCCCGGACGTCGCGCTGCGAGAGGACGACGCAGTCGGCCGGGTCGGCGTCGGGGCGCTCGCGATGGAGCACGAAGACCCGCTCCTCGCCGAGGTAGGTGAGCCGGTCGGCCAGCGCGGGGGCGATCTCCTTGGCCACCTGCTCGGGCACGAACCGTCCGCTGGCGTCGAGGAGGCCGATCCTGACCAGCTCGGCGACCGCGTCGACGAGGCCCGAGCCGCACAGGCCGCGCGGGGCCACGTCACCGATGACCGACAGCCTGACCTCGGGCTCGTCCGGCGACAGCGCGACCACCTCGATCGCGCCGTCCGCGGCGCGCATGCCGCACCGGATCGCGCCGCCCTCGAACGCCGGACCGGCGGGCGCCGCGGTCGCCAGGATGCGCTCGCCGTCGCTGAGGACGATCTCGCAGTTGGTGCCGACGTCGATGAACAGCCGGATCCGCTTGTCGCGGTCCATCCCTGTGGCCAGCATCCCGGCCACGATGTCGCCGCCGACGTAGGCGCCGAGGGCGGGGAAGAGGGCGACGCGTGCGCCCGGGTGGAGGGTGAGGCCGACCTCGGCGGCGAGGACGGCCGGCGGGGTGGCCGTGGTCTGCACGAAGGGGGCGACGCCGAGTGGCTCGGGGTCGATGCCGAGCGCCAGCGCGATCATCGTGGCGTTGCCGGCGACCGCCGCCTCGTAGACGTGGTGCGGCTCCACACCGCCCTCACGACAGACCTGCTCGGCGAGCGTCGCCAAGGTCTGGCCGGCGGCGTCCTGCAGCCGCCCGAGCGCCGCGGGGTCGAGCATGGTCGCGCTGATCCGGGTGATCACGTCGCCGCCGAAGGGCTGCTGCTTGTTGAGCATCGAGGCCACCGCGACCGGTGTGCCGGTGACCAGGTCGAGCAGGGTGGCCACGACGGTGGTGGTGCCGAGGTCGAAGGCGATGGCGTAGCGGACGCCGGTGGTGTCGCCGGCCTCCACGTCGATGAGGGTCTCGTCGACGACGACCGCGGTGACCTTGAAGTCGGCCTGTCGCAGCACCGTGGGCAGCCGCCGGAGGACGTGCAGGTCGGGCTGCGGCTCGAGGTCGTCGATCGCCTGGAGCAGGCGGTCGAGGTCGGGGCGCTGGTCCTCGAGGGTCGGCTCGGTGAGCTCGACGTAGCGCTTCTGGACGGCCGGTCGCAGGATCACCTGGCGGCCGACGCCGACGGTCGCGGCCTTGGGTCGCGTGGTCAGGGGAGGTACGACGACGTCGTGGTCGCGGGTCGCCTGCACCAGGCAGGCCAGCCGCCAGCCCTGCCGGAGCTCGGCGGGGCTGAAGGTGCGGGTGTCGTGGCGGGTGACCGGGGTGACCGGGGCGACGCGCACCTTGCACTTGTGGCAGGTGCCGTGGCCGCCACAGGTGGAGTCGATGGCGATGCCGTTCCACGACGCGGAGTCGAACACGCTGACCCCGGGCGGGACCCGGACCTGCTTGTGCGTCGGCGGTGCCTCCTTGTCCTCGACGGTGAAGGACAGCTCGACCCGCCCCGTGCCGTCGTGCGCGACCGGCTCGGCGCCGGACGGGGCGATGAGCCCTTCCCGACGGACGGCGTCGAGGGAGAACTCCGGCTGCTCCGGCTCGGCCGGGCCGCCGAGGTCTGTGCTCATGACCAGCTCATGACCAGGTCATGCCGTTGCGGCCTGCTTGGCGCGGTGGGCCGAGATCCAGGCCATGCCCCAGTCGTCGTGGCCGAGGAAGACGTCGGCGGCCTTGACCGCCTCCACGATCTGCGGGGTGCGGGTGTCCATGATCGCGCTGGTCAGTCCGGCGGTCATCGCCATCGGCAGCCAGGCCGCGCCCAGGGTGTGCCGGTCGGGCATCCCGAACGAGACGTTGGAGGCGCCGCAGGTCATGTTGAGGCCGAACTGGTCGCGGATCCGCCGCATGCACTCCATCGTCACCAGCGACGTCGAGGTGTCGGCCCCGATCGGCATGGCCAGCGGGTCGATCACGATGTCGGCCAGGGCGATGCCGTACTCCTGCGTGGCGACCCGGACGATCTTGGCGGTCAGGTCGAGGCGCTTGTCGGCCTCCATCGGGATCTCGTCGTGGTCGTTGGGCAGAGCGATGATCGCCGCGTCGTACTTCTTGACCAGCGGGAGGATCGCCGCCATCCGGTCGTCCTCGGCGGTGATCGAGTTGACGAGCGCGCGGCCCTGGTAGACCGCGAGCCCGGCCTCGAGCGCCTCGACGACGGAGGAGTCGATGCAGATCGGCAGGTCGGTGAGCGACTGCACCATCTGGATCGCCGTGGCCAGCAGCTCGGGCTCGTCGGTGAGCGGCACGCCCATGTTGATGTCGAGCACGTCGGCGCCGCCGTCGACCTGCGCCTTGACGTCGCGCTAGATCGCGGAGAAGTCACCGGCGCGCAGCTGCTCCTGGAAGATCCGGCGGCCA